>NZ_JBSGJD010000006.1:0-86811 GCF_053605405.1 Amycolatopsis sp. NPDC003861 | reverse complement strand
CGGCCCGTTCCAGCGGGTCCGCGAGTTCCGCGGCGGCGGCCGCCCGCAGGCCCGCCCGGTGCGGCCGGCGGTGCTGGCGTTGCTGGCCGAGGAGCCGATGCACGGCTACCAGCTGATGCAGGAGATCCGCCGCCGCACGCACGACCGCTGGCGCCCGAGCCCGGGTTCGGTGTACCCGATCCTGCAGCAGTTGGAGGACGAGGGCCTGGTCCACACGGTCGAAACGGCCGGTCGCCGAGTCGCGGAACTGACCGACGCGGGCCGCGAGCACGTGGCGGGCCGCGAGGCGGAGTTCGCGGCGCTGTGGGAGGAACCGGAGGAGGAGCCGGGCGCGGATCGCTTCGCGGCCCTGTGGCACGCCCTCGGTGAGCTCTCGGGAGCGGCCGCGCAGGTGGGGTACAGCGGCAACGAGGCCCAGGTCGCCGAGGTGAAGAAGATCCTCGCCGACGCCCGCCGCCGGGTGTACGCGGTCCTGGCCGACGCGGGCCTGGAGGACGAGGACGCCTGACAACTGCCGCCGGCGTGGCTCGTGTCGCGGTTCCGGCCGCCGCCACGAGCCACGCTCGGCCGGGCCGATGGCTCACGGCCTGGCCGGGCCGGGTCCTGGCGGTACCAGCCGGCCACACCCCACGGATGTCGGCCGCACCCCACCAGCATCAACTGCACCCCGCCGGGCGGATCGTCCACATCGGACGGTCCACCGGCGGGGTAGGCTCCACTCATGGAGGAGAAGGACTTCGCCGCCCACCTCACCGCGACCATGACCGGCAGCGCCCTCACCATGCTCATCGGGGTCGGCCACCGCACCGGGCTGCTCGCCGCCGCCGCGCGGGGACCCGCCACCAGTGCCGGGCTTGCCGCGCGCGCCGGGCTGCACGAACGCTACGTCCGCGAGTGGCTCGGCGCCATGGTCACCGGGGGCATCTTCACCTACGACGGCCGCGACTACACCTTCCCGCCCGAGCACGCCAAGTTCCTGCTCGGCGAAACCGCGTCGAACCTGATGCCGTCCCTGCTGACCCTGTCCGCCTTCACCGGCATCCTGCCCGACCTCGAGCGCGCGTTCGCCGAAGGCGGCGGGGTCCCCAGGTCGGCCTACGGGCCCTACCTCGAAACCCTCGGCGCGAAAACCGGTGACAGCTGGAAGCACATCTACCGCGAACACCTCGTCGACGGCTTCTTCGGCGCCGTCCCCGGCCTCAACGAGCGGCTCACGGCCGGCGCGCGCGTGCTCGACCTCGGCTGCGGGACCGGGAACGCCATCGCCGTTGCCGCCCGGGCCTTTCCTGCCTCGCGCTTCACCGGCCTGGACATCAACCCGGACGTCGTCGCGCAAGCCGGTGAACGCAAGCCCGCCAACGCCGAATTCGTCGTCGGGGATGCCGCCGAGCTGCGGGCCGATCCGCCCTACGACGTCATCACCGCGTTCGATGCCGTCCACGACCAGGACCGGCCGGACGTCGTGCTGCGGCGCGTCCACGACGCCCTCGCGCCGGACGGGCTGTTCTTCATGGTGGACACCAACTTCTCCAGTCACCTGGAGCGGAACGTCGGCAACCCGCTGGCCGCCCTCACCTACGCGATCAGCCTGATGTACTGCACGACGACGTCACTCGCCGAGGGCGGCGCCGCGCTCGGGGCCGTGTGGGGCACCGAGAAGGCGGCGGAAATGCTTGCGGACGCGGGGTTCCGGCACGTCGACGTGCTCGAATCCCCGCGCCCGCAGAACTGCATCTACGCCTGCCGGCCGTGACTCACTGCTGGTACGGTGCCGCCGCGGCCTTGGCGGCGGTGATCAGCGCGCCCTTGTTCTTCGGCCAGAACGTGCTGTCGACGCACGTGTAGCGCGGCAGGAAACCTCCGCACGTGCCGCTCGAGCCGCCGACCTCGAACGTCACGCTGGCGACGCCGAGTTCGCCGTAGGTGAAGTCGTCGGTGGTGCCGGTCGTGTCGTAGCCCACCGTCTCCTCGTTGGTGCCGACGAGGTAGCCGTTGGACGCGGCGTACTTCGCGCCGAGCCTACGGTACTGCGCGTCGTTCGGCGAGGTCGCCTGGGTGAAGCCCCACGGGATGATGATGTCGTTGCCGTAGCTGTGCAGCGTGATCATCGTGCCCTTGGCCGTCGCGGGCGCCGGGTCGTTGTTGCCGGTGCCGCGCTGGTCCGGGAAGATCGCGCGGGCCAGCTTCTCCAGCGCCTGCACCTCGGGCTCGGAACCCGCGCTCACGCCCTGGTAGGTCTCGGAGCAGGCGGAGTTGGAGTCACCGCCCCACTTGAACGTCGAGTTGCGATTGAGGTCGACGCCGATGTTCGTGCCGCTGCAACCGCGCGAGTTGTTGGCGTTCTTGCGCTGCAGCTTCGGCGAGTTCCCGCCGGAGGCGACGATGTCGACGCCGTCGGGGTTGGCGATCGGCACCACCCAGACCTCGGTGGTGTCCAGAATGGACTTCGCGGTCGCGTCGGTGGCGTAGCCGTCGGCGAGGTAGTCGATCCAGCGCCAGGCGAGCTCGCCGGTCGACAGCTCGCGCGCGTGGATCTGGGCCATCAGGAAGAACTTCGGCTTCGTCGACGTCGTCGAGAGCGTGCAGTCGCCGGCCTGCTTCTTGGTCAGGCAGATCGCCTGGACGTCGTGCCCGCCCTGGCCCTTCAGCTTCTTCCAGGACTGGCCGATCGTGTACTTCGTGGCCAGGTCGGGGTGCGCCGAGGCGACGGCGGCGAGGTGGTTCTCGTGCGCGGTGACGGTCCGGTACCCGCCGTAGTAGGTGTCCGCCGCCAGCTTGTTCGTCTCGGCGGGCAGTTCCTTGTAGACGGTGTCGAAGAAGGACGGCCGGTACCCGAGCGCCCGCAGTTTCGCGGCGACGGCCCGCCCGCCGACGACGTTGACGCTGGCGGCATCGTCCCCTTCTTCGACGTCGAACCCGGCATCGGTCAGCGCCTGTGCCTGGGCGGCGGTGGCCGGGACGCGCCAGAACACCGGCGTGTCCGCCGTCTGCGCGACGGCGGTACCGCCGAGCACGGAGGTGAGCAGGACCCCGGACGCCGCAAGGGCGAGCCGGGACAGGGACCTTGACGCCATCGGGGGATCTCCTCACGCCGCACGGATGGAGGTCCGGTCGGAACCCGTGGTCACCGTACCGGCACGCACAGTGTGTCGGCCCGGTGCAAAGGGGTCATACCCCCGAAAGTCGCGAAGCGCCGGAATGCCGAAGGGGCACTTCCCCGGGAAAGTGCCCCTTCGGATCGGACGACGCCGGCCGCTACTTCTTCAGGCCGTGTTCGATCGCCTCGATGATCCGGGGCCGCAGGTCGGCGGCCGAGATGATCGCGTCCACCGAGCCGACCTCGACCGCTCGCTGGATGCTGTGGACGCGGTCGAACTCCGCTGCCACTTCGCTGACCTTTTCGGCGCGGACCGACGACTGGAGCTCCGCCAGCTGGGCGTTCAGCGCCGCCCGGGAGGCGCCCGAAGCCGACGTCACCTGGGCCTGCAGGTCCGTCACGCGCGGGTCGTTCGCCGTGCGGTTGGTGACCTCGCCCGCGAACACCACCGCCGCCGCCGGGGCGCCGCCCAGCACCGAGGCGAACGAGCCCTCCAGGGCCAGCACCGTCATGTTCGGGTTCAGCGCCTTGGAAAACACCACGAACGCGCCGCCGTGGTAGCGCGAGATCACGGTGAACACGATCGGGCCCTCGAAGTTGACGATCGCCCGGCCGATCTCCGCGCCGTACTCCAGCTGCAGCTTGCGCAGGGACTCCGGCGAGCCGTCGAAGCCCGACAGGTTCGCCAGCACCACCAGCGGCCGGTTGCCCGACGCCGCGTTGATCGCGCGGGCCGTCTTCTTCGACGACCGCGGGAACAGCGTGCCCGCGGTGTAGGTGTCCGGGCCGTCGGTGGGCGGGAAGCCGCGCCGCGGCACCGAACGCGACTCGATGCCGACCAGGCAGACCGGGCGGCCGCCGAGGTGCACGTCCTGCACCGCGGACGTCTCCGCGTCCGCCATCCCCGCCCAGCGCTCCAGCACCGGGTGGTCCTGGTCGGACAGCGCGCGCATCACCGTGCGGATGTCGAACGGCTTCTTGCGGTCCGGGTTGTGCTCGGCCGAGAAGATCTGGCCCACCGTCGTGAAGTCGCTGCCGGCGATCGCGTGCGGGAACGGCGAGACGTCCCGGTCGACCGGGTCGCTCGTGCCCACCTTGCGCGGCCCGGCCTCACCCGGCACCACGTACGTGTGGTCGTAGTGCGCCATCAGCACTTCGCGCGCTGCCGGCAGGTTCGGCGCCCAGTACTGCGCCTGGCCGTTCGGGCCCATCACGCGGTCGTAGCCGCCGATGCCGAAGTTGTCCTCGGCCGACACGCCACCCGAGAAGTCGAGCGCCTGCTTGCCGGTGAGCACCATCGCCGAGTCCGGCGTCATGATCAGCACGCCCTTGGTGTGCATGAGCATCGTGGCTTCGGCGTTCCAGTATGGCTGGGCGCCGACGTTGATGCCGTTGACCACGATGTTGATCTCGCCGCCGTCCTGGGTGAACGTGACGATCCGCTTGAGCGCCGCGGCGACCCAGTCCATGTTCTCGGTGCCCGAGGACATCGAGATCCGCGCGCCCGAGGACAGCGCGAACCACTCCAGCGGCACCTGCATCCGCTCGGCCAGGTCGAGCGCCGCGATCACCCGCGAGCACTCCGGCTCCGACAACGCACCCAGCGACTTGGTCGGGTCGCCGAGCAGCACCACGCGGGTGACGCCTTCGGGGTGCCGCTCGGTCGGGGTCGTGACGACACCGGCGATGATCGCCGCGGTGTTCTTGCCCTTCGGCCGGTCCACCGGCACCAGGACACCCGAGGTGTCCAGGTCGTGCTCGGTGAAGGTGCCCTCCGGACCGGAGAGCAGGCCGGTGATCTCGTACGGGTAGACGGTCCCGCGCCGCGCCGCGCGCAGCACCTTCAGGCGGTAGTCGTCGAGCGGCTTCACCGGCTCGGTCGACGGCGCCTCGACGTGCAGCCGCGCGCCGTGGCCGGGGTCGAGGGTGATCCGGACGGCGAGCTCGGTCAGCTTGCCCGCGTCCGTGCGCCGCCGCGCCAGGAACTGGACCTCCTCCAGCCCGGCCCCGACCGACGTCGGCAGGATGCGCTGGACGAGCTGGTTCAGCTCCTCGGTGGTCAGGTCGGTCGGCGGCCAGACGTACATCATGATCCGGTTCGTGTCGAACCGCTTGTTCTGCGGCCGTTGCGCCTGGATGTTGCGGATCGCGTCGAGGCAGGCGGTGACCGCGTCCTCGAGCGCGGGCAGCGCGACCAGCCGCCCGTCGGCTTCGCGCAACGGCGTCAGGTCGCGGACCTGGCCCATCGCGATCAGCCGCTCGTCGGCCGGGTTGGTCTTCGCCACGGCCTTGAACAGGTAGATCTCCTCGTCCGCCGACGGCAGGCGGGTGAGGTCGAACTCGCGCAGCCGCTCCAGCTGCAGGCGCTGCGCGATCTGCGGGTGCAGGCCGCGGATCAGGCGGTCCTCGGTGAAGCTGTCGCCGTCGCGCTCGAAGGTGAAGTGGTGGTGCATCACCGCGCCACCGGTGCCGGCCACGGTGATCACGACCCGGCGGACCCCCGCGGGCAGCGGGTTCTCGGCCAGCAGCGTGCCGAGCCGCTCCGCGGTCGCGTCGACGTCCGGCTGGTCCTCCCAGCGCAGGTACAGGTCGGCGACCACGCCGTCGGTGGCCACCTCGCCGAGCGCGCGCAGGGTGCCCGGCAGCTCGGCGATGTCGACGGCGGTGGTGACCAGCGGCAGCACGCCGCCGGGGGCGTTCAGCTCGGCGGTCAGCCAGCGGTGCCCGCCGGCTTCGCGCACGGCGACCCCGGAGAGCCGCCGGTTGCCGTAGTAGCGGCGGGTCAGCACTTCCAGCAGCGGCGCGCGATCCCGGCCCGGACGCCCGATCCGCTGCCCGATCAGCCGCACGAGGGGCTCCGAGCCGGTGATCATGGCCTGGATCCGCTCGGCGCGGTCCGGCGCGTCCGGGTGCTGGTCGAGGTAGGTCAGTTCGGTGCGGACGGCGGCGTAGACGCGGGCGCGGTTGCGGCGCAGCAGCGGCTGGGCGAACCAGCGGAAGACCACGCCGCGGGCCAGGTCGGACACCGCGGGGAAGCGCACCTGCGTGGCCTCGACCAGGTGCTCCAGCGTGAGCCCGGCGCGCTCGCTCAGCGCCTCGGCCGGCGGGGCCCCGGTCAGCCACTGCCGCAGCAGCTCGGAGACGACCGCGATGTCGGCCGCCGTCCGCTGCTGGGCCAGGAAGATCCGGAAGACCGCGGCTTCCAGCTCCGGCGTGCGCTCCAGGTCCTCGACGCCGTAGTGCGCGAGGACGCGCTTGAGCTTCGCCTGGAAGCCTTCGGTGACGCCGGCGCGTTCGACGTCGAGGCTCTGCAGGTAGGTGTGGAAGAACTCGCGCGGGCTGTGCACCGCGCCGTTCGGCACGGTGTCCTCGCCGCCCGGGGTGTTGCGGCTCAGCTCGGACAGGTCGGCGAAGACGGTGAGCAGCTCCAGCTCGCCCTCGACCGGCCGGTTGCCCAGCTCGGTGCGGGCCTCCAGGTACGCCGCGACGAGCCGCTTGCGCTCGGCGGGGTCGACGTCGAAACCGAGCAGCAGGCTGCGGAGGTCCTGCAGGCCGCGTTCGACGCGCTCGGCCGCGGACACGCCGTCCGGCACCGAAGGCAGCTCGATCTCGACGGTCTCGGTGTCGTCGGCCGCTTCGTCCGCGGCGTCGTCGGCCAGCGGTTCCAGGCGCATCAGCGGTGCGCCGGTCTCGACCTGGCTGCCGACCGACACCGGGCATTCGCGGACGCGGGCGCGGAACGGCGCGCGCAGCACCGTCTCCATCTTCATGCTCTCCAGGACGAGGATCGGCGCGTTCGCCTCGACCTCGTCACCGACGGCCAGCGGCGTGGCGACGACCAGCGCGGGCGCGGGGGAGCGGACGACGCCGCCTTCGTCGCGGCTGATGCGGTGGGTGACGCCGTCGACCTCGACGAGGTGGATCGGGCCGTGGGTGGCCGAGACGAGCCGGAAGCGCCGGCCGTTGACCAGGATCTGGCCGCTGTGGGCGTCGAACCGGTCGATCTCGATGTCGGCGTGGTGGACGTCGGACGCGCCGGCCGAGATGCCGACGCGGAAGCGGGTCCGCCCGGCCCTGGCGACCGAGACGCGGTAGCCGACGCCGCGGAGCTTGAGGTCGAGCGGGCGGCCGCTCTCGTGCTGGACCTGCGGGCGCCCGCCGTGCGCGGTGGACAGCAGCCGCTGGACGGAGACCTCTTCTTCGTCCTGGTAGGCCTCGATGGCGGCCGCGGCGAGGGCGATCGCGGAGTGCCGGTGGGTGACCAGACGGCCTTCGGCGCGGACGCGGTCGATCCAGCCGGTGTCGGCGCTGGCGTCGATCACCTCGGGCTGGTCGAGCAGGTCGAGCACGAAGCTCTTGTTGGTCGCGCCGCCCTCGATGATGACGGTGGTCTCGGCCATCGCCCGGCGCAGGCGGCCGAGCGCTTCGTCGCGGTCGCGGCCGTAGGCGATGATCTTGGCGATCATCGAGTCGAAGTCGGCCGGGATGGTGTCGCCCTCGCTGACGCCGGTGTCGACGCGGATGCCGGGGCCGGCGGGCAGGGCCAGCCGCGCGATGCGGCCGGGGGAGGGCGCGAAGTCGCGGTCGGGGTCCTCGGCGTTGAGCCGCGCTTCGACGGCGTGGCCGCTCTCGGCGGGCTGGGTGCCTTCGAGCTTCCCGCCGCCCGCCACGTGCAGCTGCAGCTTGACCAGGTCGGTGCCGGTGGTGATCTCGGTGATCGGGTGCTCGACCTGCAGGCGGGTGTTGACCTCGAGGAAGGCGAACAGCTTCTCGCCTGGGTGGTACAGGAACTCGACGGTACACGCGCCGCGGTAGCCCACGGCCACCGCGAGCCGTTCCGCCGACGCCTTCAGCTCGGCGGTCTGCGCGGGCGCGAGGACCGGCGACGCCGACTCCTCGATGATCTTCTGGTTGCGCCGCTGCACCGAGCAGTCGCGGACGCCGAGCGCCCACGCCGTCGCGCCGTCGGAGATCACCTGGACCTCGACGTGCCGGGCGCCGGTGACCAGGCGCTCGAGGAAGACGACGCCGGAGCCGAAGGCGCGCAGGGCTTCCTGGCTGGTGCGCTCGTAGGCGTCGGCGAGGTCCTCGCCGGAGGCGACCATGCGGATGCCGCGCCCGCCGCCGCCCGCGGTCGCCTTGAGCATCAGCGGGTAGCCGATCTGCTCGCCGGCCTTCAGCGCGTCTTCGAGGGTCGCGACCTCGCCGCGGCTCCACGGCGCGACCGGCACGCCGACCTCTTCGGCGATCAGCTTCGCGCCGATCTTGTCGCCGAGCTTGCGCATCGCGTCCGCGCTCGGCCCGACGAAGGTGACGCCGACCTTCTCGCACAGCTCGGCGAACGCCGGGTCCTCGGCCACGAAGCCCCAGCCGACCCAGGCGGCGTCGGCCTTCGTCTCGACCAGCGCCTTCTCCAGCTTGGCCAGGTCGAGGTACGGGCGGGCCGAGGCCGGGCCGAGGTCGTAGGCCAGGTCGGCCTCGCGGACGAACGTCGCGGTGCGGTCGGCGTCGGTGTAAAGGGCGACCGTCTCGATCCGCGTCCCGGTTTCCGCCGACAGATCCCGGACGGCGTGGATGAGCCGCATCGCGGCCTCTCCGCGGTTGACGATGGCGACACGACTGAACACCGGCTGAGCCTCCCAAGTACCCACGCGCAGAAGGCGACGTACCCGTCGTGGAACGTCGCCTGCACTTGTCTACACCCTGGTGGATGAGGATGGGTCGGACCAATGTCCGCCATGGCGCATGCCGGAGCGGCTGAGTTGTGGGAACCCCACAAAAAGCGACCCGCACCACACCGTGTGGACCGGCTTTCACGCGAGGTTCGCGACAAAGCACTCAACGCGAGTGCGAACGGCGGGTGACGCGGAAGCGATCAGGAGGCGAGCAGGACGCCGGAGTCCAGCACCTGGCCCAGCTCACGGCGCTCGGCCTCGGACAGCGGCACGGCGGCGACGTCGCACCGGCCGTCGGGCCCGGGCGCGGTGGTGACGGCCAGCACGGGCCGCCCGTCGATCTCCCGCAGCGTGACGCGGCCCCCGCACGCCAGGTCGACGGTGACGCCCGGGCAGTCGCGATGCCTGCCCAGCCAGCGGCTGACGAAATCGAAGGTCATCGCGGTCTCCCCTCGGTACGGCGCACTCCCCTGGAGCACAGGTGCCCTCACGTGATGCCCCGGATACCTCGTGGTTACACCCGTTCGAGCGAAACGGCGGGCGGGCACCCCCCCGACGTGGTGCCGGCCCGCCGCTGTTCCCGCCGGCGGCCCGTCAGCGCAGGGGCGCCTCCAGGACGTACCGCTTCGCCAGGCCCGCGCCGCAGTCGACCTCGACGGTCCGCCGGACGACCGGGGCACCGTCGTCGCCGCGCAGGGCGTAGCCGACCGCCGTCGAGTCCGGGATCGTGCGGACTTCGGCGGGCACGCGGCCACCGGCGGCCAGCCGGCGCAGCAGCCGCTGCATCGGCGCGTCGAGGGCCTCGTCCACGGTGGCCGGCTCGCGCGCGGCTTCCCCGGCCGACGGCGGTGCGGTGGGCGCGCCGTCGCTCAGCCGCTCGACCTCGCGGGTGGCGTCGACGATCGTCGTCACCGTGCCGCCGCCGTCGATGGCGACCCGGACCTCGCCGAGTCCGGGGGTGACGACCGGGTGTCCGTCGACCAGTTGCGTGAACACCACGTGCGTCTCGCGCACCCGCGGGTCGGCGACGTCGTCGGCGGTGCCGCCCGCGTGGTACTGGTGACGCACCTTGTCGGCGACCAGGTCCACGCGATCGGCCAGGCCGAACGTCTCGACCGCGTCCTGGGCGATCCGGACGGCTTCGTCCGCGCTCGGCGCGTCCCGTCCGGTGCCGTCGGCATCGGCGAAGGTGATCTCGCGGACGCCGCGGTGGTCGACGCTCAGGCTCGGCCCGTCCTGGCCGGCGCCCAGCACGACACCGTGCGGGCCCATCGCGTCCTCGGGTACCTCGCCGCCGAGCCGGACGCCGTAGTGACCGGCCAGCTCGGCCAGCCGCGACGGCGAAAGCCGCTGCGGCGCGAACCGGGCGGTCTGCACCGGGCCGGGCAGCTCCAGCCGCGGCGCCCGGATGCTCTTGGCGGCGTCGTACCAGGTCCACCACCACCAGTTCTTCGACGCGGCGGCGGTCTGGAAGGACCCCTCGTTCCACAGCCGGTCCTGCGCCTCGGCCTGCGTCGCCCCGCACGCGACGGCCGACGGTGCCTGGTGGTGGTCGATGTCCCAGGAGGCGTCGAGCCACGCCTTGCTGAACTTGTGGCCGTTGCCGTTCCACTTGCTGAAGAAGTAGGCGCCGTAGTTCGGGCTGTCGACGCTGGTCGTCTCGAAGCCGAAGATCATCCGCAGGCCGAGGTTGGCCGCGTCCCAGGTGCGGATCGGGCTGTTGCCGTCGCCGATGCGCAGCGAGAGGCAGGTGGAGAAGAAGAGGTAGCGCGCGACCTCGTTGCCCAGCCGCATGTCGGCCGAGCTCGCCCAGGCCGACCCGCCCCAGGTGCCGCCCATCGGCATCCAGAAGACCCCATTGCCGTCCATCGTCCCGTGCCCGGAGTGGTACTCGGCGACACAGGCGTCGAAGCCGTAGGTGCCCTGCCAGTCGTCGTACTGTTCGCCGTAGATCCACGACAGCACACCACCGTCGGTGTACCAGAAGTTCGGCGCGGTGAACTGCTTGACGTAATTGTAGAAACCACCGGCGTCGTCGTGGGTGTAGGAAAGGTCGTTCATCCCGGGCGGGAAGTCCTCGATGGAGCAGACGCCGTACCGGTTCGCCCCCCGGTCGGCGGCCCGGCCGGTCCCGGAGCCGAACGGATCGGCCGAGGTCAGCGCCCGCGCGCCGGCGGGTGCCCCCGGTGGCGCGGTGACCACGCCGTTCTTGAGCAGTGCCATGATTCCTCCCCGTGGGTGGCAGAATGCAGCGATCGGACGGTAGCCGCCGCCGCGCTGAAAACTTTCGGATACATCTTTTTGCCACACCTTCAGCGCAATTTTTTCAGCGCTGCACCGATTCCGTGGGACGTTTTTGCGAGAAGCCGGGAAGCGGTCAGCGGGCACCGGCCACAGTGGACGGACACGAGGTCCCGCCGAAGGCCGCGGCGAAATCTCGCCGAGCGGGGGGACTCAGCCGAAAGTTCACCGCCGGTTCGCGCCCGCGTTCGCCTGGTGGGCCTAGCGTCCGATGCGGAGGTGCGCATGAACGACTTCAGCCGCCGGACGCTGTTGCGGGCCGGTGGGGTGGCGGCGGCCGCGGGGATGCTGCCCGGCGTGGCGTTCGCCGGTCAGCCGGGCGGGACCAGCCGGACGCAGACCGTCACCGGCACGCTGGAACCGGACGTGCCGGACTGGTACTACCTGCCCGTCGACGTTCCGCGCGGCGTCCGGCAGATCGACGTCGTCTACTCCTACGACAAGCCGACGGTGCCGGCCGGCACCCGGGGGAACGCCTGCGACATCGGCATCTTCGGCCCCGAAGGGCACGACGTCGGCAACGCGCGCGGCTTCCGCGGCTGGTCCGGCGGCTTCCGCGACCGCTTCTCGATCAGCGCTTCCGAGGCCACGCCCGGCTACCTCGCCGGCCCGATCAAGCCCGGCCGGTGGCACGTCGTCCTCGGCCCGTACACCGTCGCGCCGCAGGGGCTGCACTACCGCGTGGACATCACGCTCACCTTCGGCCCCGACGGCGCGCCGTTCAAACCGAACCCGGCCCCGGAAACCGCTCCGGCGCGGGAAAGGGGCCGCGCCTGGTACCGCGGCGACGGCCACCTCCACACCGTCCACTCCGACGGGCGGCGGACGCCGGAGCAGCTCGTCGCCGACGCGCGCGCCGCCGGCCTGGACTTCATCGTCTCCACCGACCACAACACCTCCAGCTCGCAGCTGGTCTGGGGCGACCACGCGACCGACGACCTGCTGATCCTCAACGGCGAAGAGGTGACGACCCGGTCCGGGCACTGGCCCGCGATCGGCCTGCCCGCCGGCACCTGGATCGACTGGCGCTACCGCGCGGCCGACCCGCGGGACTTCCGGCGCTTCACCGAGCAGGTGCACCGCGCCGGCGGCCTGGTCACCGCGGCGCACCCGTTCGCCAACTGCTTCGGCTGCACCTACGAATTCGCCTACGAGCTCGCCGACCTGGTCGAGGTCTGGAACGGCCCCTGGACGCAGGACGACGAGGCGAGCGTCATCCACTGGGACGGGCTGCTGCGCGGCGGCCGCTTCATCCCGGCGATCGGCGACTCCGACGCGCACAACCCGGACCAGCGCGTGGCCCTGCCGCACACCGTCGTGCTCGCCGACCGGCTGCGCCGCCGGGAACTCCTGGCCGGGTTGAAAGCGGGCCGTTCGTGGCTGGCGGAATCGGCGTCGGTCCAGCTGGACTTCACCGTCTCCGGCGGCGGCAGGAGCGCGGGCATCGGCGAGCGGCTCGCCGCGGGCACCGGAACCCCGGTGACCGTCAAGGCCGTCGTGGCCGGCGTCCCGGGGACCACGGTGACGTTCCTCGACCAGCTCGGCC
This sequence comes from Amycolatopsis sp. NPDC003861, assembly GCF_053605405.1. Taxonomy (NCBI): domain Bacteria; kingdom Bacillati; phylum Actinomycetota; class Actinomycetes; order Pseudonocardiales; family Pseudonocardiaceae; genus Amycolatopsis; species Amycolatopsis sp. NPDC003861. The sequence continues at coordinate 74,192 of NZ_JBSGJD010000006.1, read as the reverse complement.
CGGAACACAGCGAGCCGATCGGCGACTCGGGCGCGGCCACGGTCACCTGGACGACCTACCCCCGCTACAGCCGGTGGGTGCGCGTCGAGGTCCGTCGCCCGTCCGGTGGCCCGAACACCACGGTGCCGAACGCGATGGTGGCGATGTCCAACCCGATCTTCCTCGGCCCCGCCGACTGAACCCGCACCCGGGGTACCGCGTCCTCCGTTTGGCAGACTGGTGCGAACGGGTGATGGGGAGGCAGGGTGCGCGGTTGTGGCCTGAAGGTGGCCATGGTCCTGGGTGCGGTCGTCGTGCTGGTCGCGGCGATCGTCGTCGTGGTGGCGTACACGCGCGGCTCGGTGAAGACGCCGGGGTGCACGGTGGCGCTGCCGGGGGACAACGCGACCGCGTACACGTTCACCCCGGAGCAGATGAACAACGCGGCGACGATCTCGGCCGTGGGCACCAAGATGGGGCTGCCGGCGCACGCGGCGACGGTCGCGCTGGCGACGGCGTTGCAGGAGTCGAAGCTGCGCAACCTCGAGGGCGGTGACCGCGACTCGGTCGGGCTGTTCCAGCAGCGGCCGAGCCAGGGCTGGGGCACGATCGCCCAGCTGCGCGACCCGGTCTACGCGGCGACGGAGTTCTACGAGAAGCTCGAGAAGCTGCCGAACTGGGAGACGCTGCCGATCACCGAGGCCGCGCAGGCGGTCCAGCGGTCGGGCGTCCCGGACGCGTACGCGCAGTGGGAGCCGCAGTCCCGCGCGATGGCCGCGGCGTTCAACGGCCAGTTCCCGGCCGCCCTGACCTGCCGCAACCTGACCTTGGCGGCCCCCGCGGACCTCGCCGCGGCGGCGACGGAGGAGCTGGGCACGGCCGGGTTGAGCGGCCCCCACCCGGCGGGGCAGGGCTGGACGTACGCGACCTGGCTGGTCGCCCGCGCGGAGGCGCTGGGCGTGGACAAGGTGAGCTTCGCCGGCCGGACGTGGACGGCGGAATCGGGCGCCTGGGCCGACGATGCCGCCGCGGGCCAGGACCTCGCGCTGCACCAGACCGCGGCGGCCCAGGTCAGCGAGTAGCGCGGGGCTCAGTGAGGTGCCAGGCGGGTCGCGGCGGCCCAGCGGACCGCCGGGCCCATCGCCCAGCCCGCGCCCAGGAACACCGCGCCCAGCAGGAGCCAGCCCGGGATGCCCCAGCCGATCACCACCGTGCTCAGCAGGACCGGGCCGAGCGCGCGCGCCACCGAGATGCCGCTGCCGAAGAAGCCCTGGTACTCGCCCTGCTTGTCCGCCGGGGCCAGCGCGAAGCCGATCTCCCACGAGCCCGCCGACTGCAGCATCTCGCCGAGCACCTGCACCAGCGCCCCGGCCACGAGCACCCCGAACGCCACCGCCGGTGACGTCCCCAGTGCCGACAGCGCGAACGCGACGCACGACGCCAGCAGCACCACGCCCGACCTGAGCACCATCCGCGCCGCCGAATCGAGCGAGGTCAGCCGGCCGGCCACGCGGACCTGCAGGACCACCACCACGACCGTGTTCAGCACGAACAACGCCGACACCGTCCAGCCCGGCGCCGCGGTGCGTTCGACGATCCACAGCGGGATCGCGACGCTCAGCAGCGGCATGCGCAGCAGCAGGACCGCGTTGAGCAGCGTCACCAGCGCGTACGGCCGGTCGCGCAGCACAGCGGACCTCGGCGCTCCCGGGCGCGCGGACGTCCGGGGGACCGCCGGGAGTGCGCGCAGCAGCACCGCCGTCACGACGAAGGCCGCCGCGTCGAGGACGAAGACCGTCAGGTACGCCGAAGCCGTGTCGGCCGACAGCGCGAGGCCACCGAGTCCGGCGCCGACGGCGAGGCCCGCGTTGCCCGCGGACTGCAGGTGGGCCCGGACGCGCGTGCGCCGCTCCGGGTCGGCGAGGGCGGCCAGCAACGCCTGGCGGACCGCGGCCAGCCCCGTCTGGCAGCTGCCGTAGAGGCACGCGGCGAGGACGAACGCCAGCGGCGAGCGGACGACGAGGAACGCGAGGATCGACGTGGCCGTCGCCAGGGCCAGCAGCACCGCCGAGCCGCGGGCGCCGTGGCGGTCGGCCAGGTGCCCGAGCGGCACGCCCGCGACCGAGCCCACCGCCCACCCGAGCGTGAGCCCGAGCCCCACCTGCGCCGGGGTCAGCCCGGCGATCCGCGTGAAGAACAGGACCGAGCAGGTCAGGAACGCGCCGTCGCCGAGCGAGGCGACCAGCTGCGCGGCGGCGAGCAGGCGCCCGGCCGGCCGGGTCTTCGGACGTTCGAGAAGCGCTGTCATGGCAAGAACGGTAGAGCGGAACTTGGCTCGGTCCCAGATCCAATTCTCGACCATCGGAATGGGCCAATATAGGCTCGCCGGATGGACTTCCACGTCAGCCTGGCCGGCCGCGGCGACCTCAGCGTCCGCATCTACCGCCAGCTGCGCGACGCCGTCCTCGACGGCAGGCTGCGTGCGGGGGAGCGGCTGCCGCCGACCCGGGAACTGGCCCGGCGCCTGGCCGTCTCGCGCAACACCGTCGCGGTCGCCTACGACCGCCTCACCGCCGACGGCTTCCTCGCCGGCCGCGTCGGTGCCGGCACGTACGTCTGCGCGGAACTCCCGGCCCCGAAGCCACGCCGGGCTCCCTCGGCACGCGGGCCGCAGCCGAAAGCGGTGTGGCGATCGCTCCCGCCCCCGGCCGCCGCGCCGCCCGACCCGGTGTTCGACTTCCGCGTCGGCATCCCCGACGCCGCGCTGTTCCCCCTGGACACCTGGCGGCGCCTGCTCGCGCGGGAACTCCGCGACACCGCCGGGTTCGCCCACTACGCCGAGCCCGGCGGCCACCCCGGGCTGCGCGCGGCGATCGCCCGGCACGCCGGCGTCTCCCGCTCGGTGCGCGCCGACGCCGACGACGTGCTCGTCACCCAGGGCGCCCAGCAGGCCCTCGACCTGCTGGCCCGGGTGCTGCTCGAACCAGGCGATCGGGTCGCCGTCGAAGAGCCGGGTTACCGGATGGCCAGGCTGCTGTTCGCCTCGCACGGCGCCGAAGTCGTCGGAGTGCCGGTGGACGGCGAAGGCCTCGACGTCGCCGCGCTGCCGCCGCGCACGAAGCTCGTGTACGTCACGCCGTCGCACCAGTTCCCGCTCGGCACGCCGATGTCCCTCGCCCGGCGCACGGCGTTGCTGGCGTGGGCCGAGCGCGCCGGCGCTGTCGTCGTCGAGGACGACTACGACAGCGAATTCCGGTTTTCCGACCGGCCCCTGGAGCCCCTGCAGAGCCTGGACCGCGACGGCCGGGTGGCCTACGTCGGATCGTTCTCGAAGACGCTGCTTCCCATGCTGCGCCTGGGTTTCGTGATCGCCCCGGCGTCCCTGCGCGACGCGTTGCACCACGCCCGGCAGCTCTCGGGCTGGCACGGCGATCTGCCCGCTCAGGCCGCGCTGGCGGGGTTCATCGACGAAGGCCTGTTCGCCCGCCACCTCCGCCGGGCGACGAAGGTCTACGCGGACCGCCACGAGCGCATCACGACGACCCTGGAACGGGTTTTCGCGGGCCGGCTCAGCCCGGTGCCGTCGGCGGCGGGCCTCCACCTGTGTGCGCTGGCCGATACCGAGGCGGACCTGGACCCGATCGCGGCCCGCGCGGCCGCGGCCGGGGCGGCGATCCAGACGCTGTCCGACCTTTGCGGCGGTTTCCCGCGCCAGGGCGTGGTCCTCGGCTACGGCTCGATCCCCTTGGACAGCATCGACGCCGGGCTCGCGGTGCTGGACGAGGCCTGGGGTTCGGCGTAGTGGTCGGTCCGCCGGCGCAGGGCGATGAGGATCCCGCCCGCGCCGGTGAGGGCCGCCGTGGTCAGGATCATCAGCCAGCCGCGGCGGAAGTCCGCGAGGTCCGGCGTTCCCGCGAAGATCGCGACGAGCACCGCGGTGCCCAGGACCGTGCCGATCTGCCGGGCCGTGTTCACCATCGACGAGCCCGCGCCCCAGCGGGGCGGCGGCAGGACCGTGCCCACCACCCCCGACAGGCTCGGCAGGATCAGCCCGACGCCGAGGCCGGTCAGCAGCTGGCCGGGCAGCATCGACGCCGCGTAGTCCGGCGTCGATCCCATGCGCAGTACCCAGATCAGCACGCCGGCGCCGAACGCGACACCGCCGAGGGCGACCACCGGGCCGGGCCCGAAGCGGTGCACGAACCGGCCGCCGAGGATCGACACCCCGACCACCACCAGCGGGCCCGGGGCGAGGGACAGCCCGGCCACCAGGATCGAGTCGTGCCAGATCGAGGTCAGGAACAGCACGTTGCCGAACAGCATCGCCGCGAACCCGGCCGCGAACACCCCGGTGGTCAGGCAGGCCAGCCACAGCGTCGGCACGCGCAGCGCAGGGAGGTCCAGCACCGGTACCGGGTGCCGCGCCGAGCGCAGCGGGACCCAGGCCAGCGCGACGGCGGCCACCGCGAACGCCAGCAGCACCGGCTGCGCGCCCCAGCCGCGGTCGGACGCCTCGACCAGCGCGTACGCCAGCGCTCCGACACCCACGAGCAGCCCCGCCGCACCCAGGACGTCCGGGACGCCGGTCGACGTGTCCCGCGACTCGCGCAGCACCCGCGGCCCGGCCAGCAGCGTCACCGCGCAGATGGGCAGGTTCACCAGGAACACCCAGCGCCAGGACGCCTCGACGAGCAGGCCGCCGACCGGCGGGCCGAGCGCCGCGGCCGCCGCGCCCACCGACGCCCAGACCCCGACCGCGAAGGGCCGCCGGTGCGGCGGGAACGCCGTCAGCAACAGAGCCAGCGACGTCGGCATGACGAGCGCGGCACCGATCGCCTGCACCGCGCGGAAGCCGATCAGCACGGGGATCGAGGGCGCGGCCGCGCAGGCGGCCGACGCGAGGGTGAACACCGCGACGCCGGCGAGGAACAGCCGGCGGCGGCCGTAGCGGTCGGCCAGGCGCCCGGCCGGGGCGAGGCAGGCGGCGAACAGCACCGTGTAGCCGTTGAGCACCCACGACAGGGTCGCCAGGTCGTCGCCGGGGAACGCGGCCCGGATGCCGGGGAAGGCGATCGTGACGATGAACGTGTCCAGGCTCGCCAGGAACGCGGCCGTCGAGACGACGAGCAGCACGAGGCCGGGCTTCGGCGGGGCGGGGGTCATGGTCCTCCTAGGTTCAATAAAGCAACCTAGCTGGACCGAGTGGGTTTCAACAAGAGACTCAGGCGGCGGCGCGCTCCTCGGCACGGGCCTGCAGCGCCGCGAGGGTGTGTTCGATCGACCGGACGTTGTACCCGGGGCGGTCGGCGCGGCCGGTGACCCGCGGCCCCATGAACTTCCGCACCACCCAGCTGCCGATCCGGTACCAGTTCTCGGTGACGACGCAGCCGTCGGCGGCCGGCGCCAGCACGTACTCCCACCGCGAGACCCGCGAGCCGAACGGCGTCCGCACGTCGAAGGCGAACCGGCGGCCCGGCTCGAACGCCACCACCCGCACGCGCGTCCACCACTGCAGCTCGCCGTTGCGGTTGCGGCCGCGGAACCGCGCGCCGAGGGCCGGCCCGGTGCCGTCCAGCCACCGGCCGCCGACGTTCTCCGGGCTCAGCTCGCCCATCCGCGGCAGGTCGGTGACCCACGACCACACCGTGCCCGGATCGGCGGAAACGGTCACCCTGCGCGAAATCGTCGGCTCCACGCTCCGACGGTGCCAGCGGCCGCGGTGGCCGGGCAAGGCTCCGGAGCGGAGTCCGCAGCCGAGAAGAGCCCGCCCGGGAAAACGCCCCGCCCGGATCGGGTTGTGAACCCCCGGTTGTGGGTATTACGCGCGCGGAGCAGTCCCACGACACGGAGGGTGCGGTGGTCAGCGTGATCCCGATCGAAGTGGTGGGGATGGCCGTCCCGGTGCCCGGTGAGGCGCCCTTGATGCTGCTGCGCGAGCCGGAGGGCGCACGCCGCTGGCTGGCGATCATGATCGGGTACGGCGAGGCCGAGGCCCTCGTGCGCGCGCGGGAACAGATCGCGCAGCCGCGCCCCGGCACCATCGAGCTGCTCGGCGACGTTCTCGCCGCGTTCGGCCAGGGGCTCGCGGCCGTCGAGCTGACCGAGGTCCGGGACGGCATCTTCTACGCCGACCTCGTGCTCGCCTCCGGCACCCGCGTGTCGGCCCGGCCCAGCGACGCGGTCGCGCTCGGCCTGCGCCAGGGCGCACCCATCCGCGTCGCCGAAGAGGTGCTGGACGTCGCGTCCGTGCAGCTCGAGGTCGAGCAGGAGACCGAGGGCCCGGCCGCCGACGTGCTCGACACCGAAGCCGAGGTCGAGCGGTTCCGCGCCGAGCTCGACGGCCTGCGGCCGGAGGACTTCGACGACCGGTAAGACAATCTTCTCCCGCCGGACCGATGAGTTCCGGCGGCCGCGCCGGTACACCCACCGGAAGCCGCGGGCGACGGGAGAACGATGCAGGACTTCGCGACGCGCACCGAACCGCACCGGCGTGAGCTGCTGGCGCACTGCTACCGCATGCTCGGCTCGGTCCACGAAGCCGAAGACCTGGTGCAGGAGACGCTGGTCCGCGCCTGGAAGGCGTGGGACGGCTACGACCCCGCCCGCGCCTCGGTGCGCACCTGGCTCTACCGGATCGCCACCAACGCCTGCCTCACCGCGCTGGAAGGGCGCGCCCGGCGGCCGTTGCCGTCCGGGCTCGGCGGCCCGGGCGACGACCCGGGCGCGCCGCTGACGCCGTCGTTCGAAATCCCCTGGCTGCACCCCTTCCCGGACGCCCTTCTCGACGACCCGGGCCACCGCCTCGCCCGCCGCGGCACCCTCCGGCTGGCGCTGCTGGCGGCGATGCAGACGCTGCCGCCGAAACAGCGCGCGGTGCTGATCCTGCGGGACGTCCTGGAGTTCAGCGCGGCGGAAGTGGCCGGCTTCCTCGACACGTCGCCGGCCGCGGTCAACAGCGCCCTGCAGCGCGCCCGCGCGGGACTCGGCGACCTGACGGCGGAGGAGGTGCCCGAACCGGACGACGCCGCGGTCGAAGCGGCGCTCGACCGCTATGTGCGCGCGTTCGAACGCGCCGACGTCGCCGGCCTCGTCGAACTGCTCACCGACGACGTCGTGATGGAGATGCCGCCGGTGCCGCTGTGGTTCCACGGCCGCGCGGACTACGGCCGGTTCATGGACCGCCTGTTCGGGATGCGCGGCCCGGAGTGGCGCCTGACGCGCACGGCCGCCAACGGACGTCCCGCGCTCGTGGCGTACTGCCGCGACGACACCGGCGTGTTCCGGCTGCACACCCTGCAGGTGCTCACCGTGCGGGACGGGCGGATCGCGCACAACGTCGTGTTCGCCGATCCGGGCGTCCTCGCGCTGTTCGACCTCCCGGCGACTCAGCCGGCGGCGCGGGCTTCCGAGGGACGGCCGTAGGCGCCACCGTCGTTGCTGCGCTGCAGGAGACCTTCGTCGACGAGGTAGCGGCGCAGCGTCGCGTGGTCGTCGTGGACCATCGACAGCTTCTCGCGGACGTCCTGCTCGGTGTAGAGCCGGCCCGGCTCGAAGCGCTCGGCCAGGTAGTCGAGCAGCAGCTGCCGCCGGCGGCCCGAGTGCGGGATCGAGACGAGCCGTCCGTGGCGGAAGAGCGTGTCGAGCGGGTCGACCGGAGCCTTTGCGAGCGCGTCGCGGAACACCGCCGGCACGGCCCGGTAGCGGCCGCCGGCCTCGGCGACGAGCCCCGCGCCCACGAGCCGCTTGACGAGCTTGGCCGGGGCGTGGGCCGCCTCGAGGCCGTCGGGGGCGGTGCAGATGCGGGCGAAGAGCTGCAGCCGGTCTTCGTCCGCGAGTGCGGAGACCAACGCTTCCGGTACGGCCATGGTCTGCGACCGTACCCGCGCTCGCCCCGGGGGTGAACCCGGTTTCGGAGGGCCGGTAGGTTGCGCAGCGTGCCTCGTCCGACCGCACCGGCGACCGTGCCCGAGGCCGTGCTGCGCACCTCGATCGTGGAGCTGCTGTTCGCCCGCGCCGATGACGACCGGCCGCTGTTCACCCACCAGGACCACGCCCACGGCGCGGAACACACGCTGACGTGGGCGGAGTTCGCCGCCCGGGTCCGCGTGGTGGCCGGCGAGCTGCGCCGGGTGGCCACGCCGGGGGAGCGCGTGGCGATCCTCGCCGGCCAGGAACTCGCCTACCCCCTCGCTTTCTTCGGCGCACTGGCCGCCGGGCTGATCGCCGTCCCGCTGATGGTGCCCGCGAACCCCGCGCAGGCCGACCGGCTCGCCGGCGTCCTGGCCGATTCCGGCGCCCGGCTCTGGCTGACGTCGTCGGCCGAGGTGGCGCGCCTGCCCGCGCACGAGCACGTCGTGGTGGTCGACGCCCTCACCGGGCCGGGCGCCGACCCGGTGCCGGTGACCCCGGACAGCCCGGCCTACCTGCAGTACACGTCCGGCTCGACGCGCGAGCCCGCCGGTGCGGTGATCCCGCACCGCGCGATCGTCGCCGCCTGCTGGCAGGGCAGTCTCGCCTACCAGGTCGACGAGGGCACCACGTGCGCCGGCTGGATCCCGTTCTTCCACGACATGGGCCTGATCCAGCTGCTGTGCCTGCCGGTCTTCTCCGGTGGCCGGACGGTGTTCATGGCCCCGGCCGAGTTCGTGCACCGGCCGGGGCGGTGGCTGCGGCAGCTGGCGGACTACCCCGCGGTGTTCACCGCCGCCCCGAACTTCGCCTACGACCTCGCCGCCGACGCCGACACCGGCGAAGACGTCGACCTCTCGGACGTGCGGGTCGCGCTGAACGGCAGCGAACCCGTCCGGCCGGGCACGATCGAGCGGTTCCACGAGGTGTTCGGGCCGCGCGGCTTCCCGCGGGCGGCGCACCGGCCGTCCTACGGGCTCGCCGAAGCCACCGTGTACGTCGCCAGCGCGGGCGAGGAGGGGCCGCGTGGCGCGGTGTTCGACCGCGAAGCCCTCGCCCAGGGCCGGGCCGTCGAAACCGACGGCGGCCAGGAACTCGTCTCGGTCGGCCGTCCCGTCGGGCAGCTGGTCCGGATCGTCCAGGACGGCCGGGAGCAGCCCGAAGGCCTGGTCGGCGAGATCTGGGTGCACGGCCCGAACGTCGCGGACGGCTACTGGGGCCGCGGCGACGCCGCCGCGTTCGGGGCCGAGCTCGACGGCCTCGGCGGCTGGCTGCGCACCGGCGACCTCGGCGTCGTCCACCGCGGCGACCTGTACGTCACCGGGCGGCTCAAGGACCTGATCGTCATCGACGGCCGCAACTTCCACCCGCAGGACATCGAGGCGGCGGCGGGGGAGGCCCACCCCGCGGTCCGCCGCGACCGGGTCGCCGCGTTCGGCGTCTCGGACGCCGGCGGCGAGGGCGCGGTGGTGGTGGCCGAGCGGGTGCGCGGAGCCGACGCCGACGACCGGGAGGTCACCCGGGCGGTGTTGCGCGCGGTCTCCCGCGAACACGGTCTGACGCTGCGGGCGGTACGTCTGGTCCCTTCCGGTGGACTTCCGCGCACATCGAGCGGCAAAGTCGCCCGGTCCGCCGCGAAGGCACGTTATGGTGACGACTGTGGGTGATCACCGCGCCGAGGTCACGAAGGTCGTCTGCGACACCTTCCGGCTCGACCCGGCTCTCGTCGAGCCCGAGGCACCCCTGGAGGAGCTGGGCATCGACTCGAAGGGCCGGATCAAGCTGCTGGCGGCGCTGGAGGTCTATTACGGGGTGACGATCGACCTGGACCGGCTCGACCGGTTCACCGACGTGGGGTCCGTGGCGGCCGTGCTGGCGGAAGCACTGGGAACTCGAGGATCTTCAGGAGAGGCGCGGAAATGAGCGGCGGGGGGTACACCGCGACGACCGAAGCGTTGTCGACGGCGTCCAAAACCATCGGGGACCTGGCGGAACACCTGCTGGACGACAACCCGGACCTGCAGACGGCACAGGTCACGGCAGAGAAGTTCGGCCGGGCGCACGGTGCCCACGCGACCAAGTACACCGCCGGCGCGCAGGCGCTGTGGGCCGCGGTCTCCGGCTACAGCAGCACCCTCGGCTCGTTCGGCACGAACCTCGGCACCGCCGGGTCGAGCTACGGCGCCAACGAAGAGAACCAGGCGGGCGCGATCACGAACGCCGGGGGCTCGCTCTGATGGCCGACAAGAAGAAGTGGTCCGACGTCAAGGCGGTCCTGGACGACCCGAGCGTGCCGCCGGCGCAGAAGAGCGCGCTGATCAGCAGCTGGCTGCGGGAAAACCCGCCACCGCCGCCGTTCCTGGCCGACCAGGAGCCGGACGAGATCAAGCAGAAGCGGCAGGAAGCCGAGAAGTACGCGCACGCGTTCAACGCGAACCCGCTGTTCGCCGGCCAGTCGGTCGACGACGCCTACGACAAGGCGAAGAAGAGCGGCGACCAGAACAGCTACAACGAGGACCAGGAGAAGAAGGCCGTCGACGACGGCAAGAAGAAGCTCGACGAGACGAAGCCGCCCGCGGCCGCCGAGGACGGGGGCGCCGGCTCCGGGACGAAGACGTCCGACGAGATCTTCGACGCGGCCGCGCCCGCGCTCAAGCTGTTCGAGACGTTCGGGTCGCTGCTGGCGAAGATCCCGGCCGACTGCCGCGGCAACACCCGCGCGCTCGACCTCGACAAGGACATCCGCACGCCGTTCGACGAGCAGCGCGGGATCAGCTTCGCGGACTTCGTCGCCGACGCCGGGCACTTCAAGCGCGGCTCGGAAACGGTCGACCGGACGCTGGAGGACACCGGCTCCCAGCTGGGCACGCTGTTCGGCAGCTGGAGCGGCGCGGGTGCCGACGCCGCGTCGGACACCTACAACGACAAGATCCAGCCCAAGGCGGCGAAGCTGTCCCAGACGCTCGGCAACGCGAGCGAGGCGACGCTGAACACGGCCACCACGGTGTTCCAGCTGTGCAAGGGCAAGGCCGACGCGGTGATCGGGATGTACACCGATCTGGTCGGCAAGGCCGACTACACGATGGCGCAGAAGGTCGTCGCCGTCGCCAACGGCGAGCACGGCAACGAGCAGGACCTCGCCCAGATCGCGGGCTGGATGGACCTCAACTTCGGGACCAACCTGGTCAAGACGCTCAACGACCAGGGCTGCTGCGACGGCGACGAGATCAAGAAGCACGGCCAGGACCTGGCCAAGCAGTGGGTGCAGAACCAGTTCAACCCGGACATGTGGGACCGGCTGTACCAGGGCTTCGTGAAGACCTGCAAGGACACGAAGGACCTGGTCGACCAGGCGTACGACGCGCTCGACAAGGTGATGGGCGGGATCCGGAACGAGTTCGAGGGCGTTTCGCTGCCCGGCGGGCCGGGTTCGACCGGTGGTGCCGGGACGGCCGGGGGCGCCGGTGGCGGCCCCGGTGGCTCCGGTGCGGGCACGGGCGGCTCCGGGTTCGGGGGCGGCTCCGGCGGTGGTTCCGGTGCGGGCTCGGGTGGCGCCGGGAGCGGTGGCTCGGGCGCGGGTGTGCCCGGCGGTGGCGCCGGCTCGGGCGGATCGGGTTCCGGCGGCGCGGTGCCGCCGATCCCCGAGACGGGCTCGGGGTCCGGGGCGCCGGGTGGCGGTTCCGGCGCCGGCGGCGGCTCGGGGGTCGACCTGCCGAGCGGCGCGGGCGGCGGCAGCGGCTCGGGTGCGGGCGGTGGCTCCGGGTCCGGCGGCGGTTCGGTGCCGCCGATCCCCGACACGTCGACGCCGTCCGGCGGCTCGGGCGGCGGTGGTTCGGGCTCGGCGGGCGGCCAGGACGACGGCGCGGCCGCGGCGGCGGAGGCGGCCAAGCAGCAAGCGGCCCAGGAGGCCGAGGCGGCGAAGCAGAAGGCCGCGGACGCGTTGAAGCAGTTCAGCGGCCCGGGCATCGAGACCGATTCCGGAGCCGGCGCCGGGCTCGGCTCGGGCGGCGGTTCGGGTTCGGGCGGTGGCTCGGGTTCGGGTGGCGGGCCGGGATCCGACAGCACGACACCGTCTTCGGTGCCGCCGCCGTCCGACAGCGGCCAGGACGCCGCGGCCGCGGCTGCAGAAGCGGCCAAGAAGAAGGCCGCGGACGCGCTGAAGGAGTTCAGCGGCCCGGGCATCGAAACGGAATCCGGCGACGGTGCGGGCGGTGGCTCGGGTCCGGGCTCGGAATCGGGTTCGGGCGACGACGGCAAGGCGGCGGCCGAGCAAGCCGCGGAGGACGCGAAGAAGAAGGCCGCGGACGCGCTGAAGGAGTTCGGCGGCCCAGGCATCGAGACGGATCCGGACGGCAAGCCGGACGGCCTCCTCGGCGACGACAAGGGCGACGACGAGCGGGACGTCCTGAAGGTCAAGCAGGGCGACAAGACCTTCGAGATGACCGAGCCGGACCACGACGGCAAGATGGACATCAAGGTCGGCGACGGACCGGGCGACCCGAAGGACTTCAAGCTCGACTGGTCCGACGGCAAGCCGGCCGACGGTCCACAAGGAACGGACACCGACACGTACCGCCCGGGCCCGGACGGCAAGATCCACATCCGCGACGGCGAACTCGAGATCACGGCCGAGCGCCCCGACGGCCCGGACGGCCCCACGGTGGTCACGGTCGACGACGGCAAGGGCACCCCGACCACGTACACCCTGGGCGAGGACGACAAGCCGGCCGGCGCCCTCGGTGACACGCCGGAGAAGCGCCTCGACGACTTGCCCACCCACCGCGGAACTCTCGAGGACCTCGCACCCCGCGACGGCGGTGACGGTTCGCACGGCAGCACCTTCGGCGATTCGAGCTCGCCCGGCGGCGACCACGGCGACCCGACCTCGCCCACCGGAGGCGAGCACCGCGCCGCCGGCGACGGCACCCACGGCGGCAGCTTCGGCGACCCGACCTCGCCCGGCGGCGACGGCTCGCACCACGCCGGCGGCGACTCGGGCACCCCGGGCGGCGACAGTTCCCCGGGCGGCGGTTCGCACGGCGGCGGCGGTGGCGGCGCCCACCCGGCCGGCATCGGCGGCGGCTCCCACGGCGGCCCCGGCTTCTCGGGCGCCGGCTTCGAGCCCGCCGGCCTCGGCGATTCGCCCGTCTCCGGCGGCGCCCACACCGGTGCGGTCCCCGCCTCGCCGCAGCCCGCCTTCGCGTCGGCGGCCGGCGCCACCGGGCCGTCCGGCGCGTCCGGCTCCTCGATGGCCGGCATGCCCGGCATGGGGGCCATGGGCGGCGCCCAGGGCGGCGGGGGCGACACCGAACGCCGCGCCCCCGCCTACCGCATCGAAGGTGCCGTCTTCGACAACCTCGGCGAGCCGGGGCGGCGGATCATCGGCTCCCTCGACGACGAAGACCCGCCGTCCGCCCGGACCTGGTAGGAGGACGCATGACCGACATCGCCGGCATGAAGGCCGAGCTCGACGGCCTCGTGCGCGAACAGGCCGATCGCCGTGCCCTGCGCGAACAGCAGGGCGAGGAGATCAAGGCCCGCTCCCAGGAGTACATGACCAAGCAGGTCCAGGCGGCCGAGCGGTACGTCCAGCACGTCCGCGAAATGGCCCAGCGCAAGACGAAGTCCGGCTGGAGCACCGACCGGTCGCACGCCGAACCGGCGTCCGCCTTCGACGCCGAGGCCTACTCCGCCGGCTTCGAACCGGCACCGCAGCCGGCGCCGCCGCCGGTGCGCGGCGAACCGCGGTCCGCCCGCCGGCCCCGGGCCGCCGTCGAAGAGGACGAGGACTTCAACAACCCCTGGTGAACCACAGGTCGACGGCGATCTCGCGCAGCCGCACGGTGAACGTCTCCGCCGGGGCCAGCCGCCGCCGCAGGTCCGCCTCGAACCCGGCCCGCCGGTCGCCGAACATGTGCGGGGCCGAACTCGACAGCGAAAACACCCCGGCGACGACCTCGTCGGCCGTCCGGGTCACGATCCGGCCCGGCACCTCGAACCGCCGCGGCCCGTGGAAGCCCGCCGCGCGGTAGACGTCCGCCTCGTTGCCGGGCGTGCCGGCCGGCAACGTCCCGCGTCCGGCGCGCCGCACCGGGCCGAGGTACTCGCGCACCAGTTCCTCGACCGCCGGGTCCACGGACTCGTGCGTCGACGCGTGCACGTGGGCGCAAACCCCGTCCGGCGCCAGCATTCCGCGCACCGCGGCGGCGACGCGGGGCCGGTCGAACCAGTGGAACGACTGCGCGAAGGTGACCAGCCGGAACCGCCCCAGCCCGGCGGGCAGCTCCTCCGCACGCCGGTGCACCCACCGGCAGTTCCCGGCGCCCGCCGCGAGCCGGCTCGCCTCGGCGAGCATGTCTCCGTCGGCGTCGAGCCCGACGGCTTCCTCGAACAACCCGGCCAGCAGCAGGGTCAGCGACCCCGGCCCGCAGCCGACGTCGAGCAGCCGTCCCGTTCCGTCCAAGCCGAGTTCTTCGGCGAAGGCGGTGGCGAGCTCGGCAGGATAGGCCGCTCGTCCGCGCGCGTAGTACGCCGCACTGCCCGAATAGAGGGACGGATCCCATTCCCACGCGTCGGTCACGTCCCCAGCGTAGATACTCGGAGCCATGGACGACTGGTGGCGTGATGCCGTGGTCTACGAGGTCTACGTCCGCAGCTTCGCCGACGCAGACGGCGACGGCACCGGCGATCTCGCCGGTCTCCGGTCCCGCTTGGGTTACCTGGCCGACCTCGGTGTCGACGCCGTGTGGACCACGCCCTGGTACCGCTCGCCGATGGTCGACGGCGGCTACGACGTCGAGGACCACCGGTCCGTGGACCCGCTGTTCGGCACCGACGACGACGCCGTCGCGCTGATCACCGAGGCGCACCGGCTCGGGCTCCGCGTCGTGATCGACGTCGTCCCGAACCACACTTCGGACCGGCACCGGTGGTTCCGCGCCGCGCTGGCCGCAGGCCCCGGCTCGCCCGAACGCGCGCGTTACCACTTCCGGCCCGGCCGCGGCGAGGAGCCGCCGAACGACTGGCGCAGCGTCTTCGGCGGGCCGGCCTGGACCCGCGTGCCCGACGGCGAGTGGTACCTGCACCTGTTCGCGCCGGAGCAGCCGGACCTGCACTGGGAGCACCCGGAGGTCCGCGCCGACTTCGAGGACCTGCTGCGGTTCTGGTTCGGCCGCGGGTTCGACGGCGTCCGCATCGACGTCGCCCACGGCCTGCTCAAGGACCCGCAGTTCCCCGACCTCGGCGTCGACGACGAGGGGATCGTGGCGCCGCCCGACCGCAGCCGCCACCCGCACTGGGACCGCGACGGCGTGCACGAGATCTACCGGTCGTGGCGGCAGGTCGCGGCCGAGTTCGGCCCGGACCGCGTGTTCGTCGCCGAAGCGTGGGTCGACCGCCCGGACCGGCTCGCCCGTTACGTCCGCCCGGACGAGCTGCACACGGCGTTCAACTTCGACTTCCTGCGCTGCGCCTGGGACGCGGCCGCGCTGCGTGAGGTGATCGACGGGACGGTGGCGGCCCTGCACGCGGTCGGCGCGCCGGCGACGTGGGTGCTGTCGAACCACGACGTGGTCCGGCACGTCACCCGCTTCGGCGGCGGCCCGCTCGGAACGCGGCGGGCCCGGGCGGCGCTGCTGCTGATGCTGGCGCTGCCCGGGGGCGCGTACCTGTACCAGGGCGAGGAGCTGGGCCTGGCGGAGGTCGAGGACCTGCCGGAGGCGGTGCTGGCCGACCCGACCTGGGAGCGGTCCGGCCGGACCCGCCGCGGCCGCGACGGCTGCCGGGTCCCGCTGCCGTGGTCGGGCACGGAACCGCCGTTCGGCTTCACCGGCGACGGTGTGCCGCCGTGGCTGCCGCAGCCGGCCGGGTGGCGGACGCGGACGGCCGAGGCCCAGGCCGGCGACCCGGGCTCGATGCTCGGCCTGTACCGCGCGGCGCTCGCGATGCGCCGGGAGCACCCGGCCCTGGGCGACGGGACGATGACGTGGTCGCCCGCGCCGGAGGGGGTGTTGTGGTTCGCGCGGGAGCCGGGGTTCGGCTGTGTGGTGAACCTGGCGGGGGAGCCGTGCGAGCTGCCCGGGGACGCGCGGGTGCTGCTGGCGAGCGGGCCGCTCGAAGACGGCCGGGTGCCGCCGGACACCGCGGTGTGGCTCGCCGCCGGGTGAGCGCGTGGGGAGGCAGCCCTGCCGGTCCCGTCGCCGCAAGAGGGCTCGCCGGGAGTTGAACGCCCGTCACCCCACCGGGTTCGGTAGGGGTGTGAAACCCGGCGCGGCGGGGTATCCGGTCGCGTTCGTTGCGCCGCCGACCGAGCCGGAGGTCTTCCGATGCCCCTGCGCACCGCCACCCCGCCCGCCACCGACGTCGTCGGCCTGGCGTTGGAAGTCCTTGCCGCACAAGGGCTCAGCCGCCCGGCCGCGCACGCCGCCCTGGTCTCCATGGCGAAGGAAAGAGGCCTGACCGTGGCGCGGTGCGCCGCGCTCGTGGTGGCCGCCGTCGACGGGCGGGCGAGCTGATGGCCTTCACCGCCCGCGCCGGGCAGGAAGACACCGCCTCGATCGGCGGGGGCGTGCTGCTCGCCGTCGGGCTCGTCGTCGCCTTCTTCGGCGGGTGGTCCTGGTGGACCCTCGCCGGCTTCGTCGCGACCGTCGCCGGCGCGCTGTGGCTCACAGTCGCCCGCCGCGACGAGTGACCCGACCGGGACGGGGAACGCCGCTTCCGACCGAGCAACGAGCACGGAGGAGGCCGTTCATGGCGGAGCACGACGAGGACGTCATCGAGTTGCTGCAGCGGCAGCACCGGGAGATCCGCGAGCTGTTCGCCGCGCTGGAAACCGCGGAAGGCGAGCGCCGTCGGGACCTGTTCCACGACCTCGTGCGGCTGCTGGCCGTGCACGAGACGGCGGAGGAACTGGTCGTGCACCCCGAGATCCGCGACCTCGAGCCCGCGGCGGAACCCGTCGTCGACGCGCGGCTGGGCGAGGAGCACCGGGCCAAGGAACTGCTGACCACCCTGCAGAAGATGGGCCCGGAAGCCGACGGCTTCGACACCCTGCTCGTCCAGCTGCGCGAAGACGTCCTCGCGCACGCCGAGCACGAGGAGCGCGAGGAGTTCCCGCTGCTGCGGGCCCACCGCCCGCCGGAGCGGCTGCGCGCGATGGCCGCGACCGCCAAGGTGGCCGAAGCGGTCGGGCCGACGCGGCCGCACGCCGGTGTCGAGAGCGCGAAGGCGAACCTGCTGCTGGGCCCGCCCGCGGCGATCATGGACCGCGCCCGCGACCTCATCCGCGGCGCGCTGGGAGGCTGACGTGACCGAGCCCGGCGACGACACCGACCCGGAGGAATTCGCCGAAGAAGCCGGCCTCGACCCGACGCCCCAGGAGGTCGCCGAGTACGAGGAGCTGGCGAAGAAGAACCCGCCCTGGTCGGCACCGGACTGAGTGGGTACTCCCGGGGCATGGCAGCAGACCCGGCCCGCAAACTGCGGCGCTACCAGGAGATGCGCGACTTCGACCGGACCGCGGAACCGGCCGGCGGGGCCGCGGCCGGCCCGGACGGTCACCGGTTCGTGGTGCAGCGGCACCGGGCGCGCCGGCTGCACTACGACTTCCGGCTGGAGCTCGGCGGTGTGCTGGTCAGCTGGGCGGTGCCGAAGGGGCCGACGCTGGACCCCAAGGCCCGCCGGCTGGCCGTGCACGTCGAAGATCACCCGATCGAGTACGCCGGGTTCGAGGGCGTCATCCCGCGCGGTGAATACGGCGGCGGGGACGTCATCGTCTGGGACCGCGGCGTCTGGCGGCCGGTCGAGGCCGACCCGGCGGCCGCGATCGAGGCCGGGACGCTGCACTTCGACCTGGAAGGCGAGAAGCTGGCCGGGCGGTTCGTGCTGGTCCGCACCAGCCGCGGAGAGAAGGACCAGTGGTTCCTCCTGCACAAGCAGGACGAGCACGCGCGGCCCGGCTGGGACGCCGAAGACCACCCGCGCTCGGTGAAGAGCGGCCGCACCAACGACGAAGTCGCGGCCGCACCCGACGCCCTGTGGCACGGCGACCGCCCGGCCGCGGAAGCGGAGGAGGCCGTCGGCGGCTGGCAGGCCCCGACCGAGGACGAGCTGGCCGCGCTCGACGCCCTGGGCGGCAAGGGCCGGTGGTCGGTGGCAGGCCGCGAGCTCGCCCTGACCAACCTGGACAAGGTGCTCTTCCCCGGGCCGCGGGGCGGGGTCACCAAGCGGGACCTGATCCGGTACTACGCCACGGTCGGGCCGGCGATGCTGCCGTACCTGGCCGGCCGGCCGCTCAACACCCACCGGTTCCCGCAGGGCGTCACCGAACCGGGGTTCTGGCAGAAGGAAGTCCCGCAGCACGCGCCCGGCTGGCTGACGACCTGGCGCAACGAGCGCGCCGACCCAGGGGAGAGCCAGCGGTACGTCGTCGCGGACAGCGTCGCCACCTTGGCGTGGCTGGCGAACTACGGCGCCCTGGAGCTGCACGCCTGGACGTCCCGCGCCGCCGACGTCGACCACCCCACATGGGTGCTGTTCGACATCGACCCGGGCCCGGAGACGACGTTCGAGGAGGTCCTGGAGCTCGCGCGGCTGCACCGCACGGCGCTCGAGCACCTCGGCCTCACCGGCCGGCCCAAGGTGACCGGGCAGCGCGGCATCCAGGTCTGGGTGCCGATCGCGCCGCACTGCTCGTTCGAGCAGACCCGCGCCTGGGCGGAGACGGTGTCCCGCACGATCGGCCGCGTGCTGCCGGACCTGGTCAGCTGGGCCTGGACGAAGGACAAGCGCCGCGGCCGCGCCCGGCTCGACTACACGCAGAACGTGCTGAACAAGACGCTGGTCGCGCCCTACAGCGTCCGGCCGCGGCCGGGTGCGCCGGTTTCGGTCCCGCTGGAGTGGGACGAGCTGGACGACCCGGATCTCGCGCCGGACCGCTGGACGATCCGGGACGTCCCGGCCCGCCTGGCCGAGCGCGGCGACCCGTTCTCCGTGCTGCTGGGACTCGGGCAGAGGCTGCCGGGCCTCTAGGACATCAAGCCCGGACGGTCTCCAGCTCCCGCGGCTGCAACCGGTCGAGCTCGGCCCGCGACAGGTGCGGCCGCCCGCCCGCGTGCCCGGTCGTCGCCGCGGCGGCGGCCACCGCCAGGCTCGCCGCCGTCTCCAGGGGGCGGCGGCGGGTGAGCGCCGCGGTCAGGGTGGCGACCAGCGCGTCCCCGGCGCCCGTCGGGTCGACGACGTCGGTCTCGACGTCCGGGACGAACCACGTGCCCTCCGGGCCGGCGAACAGGTTGCCCTGCCCGGACACCTCCAGCACGACCAGCGACGGCCCCCGCCGCCGGAGGTCCGCCGCGGCGCGCGCGGCCGCGGCGACGTCGGCCACCGCCTGCCCGGTGAGGAGCTCGGCTTCGTGGCCGTCGGCGCGCACGACGTCGGCGAGGGCGAGCAGGTCCGCCGTCAGCGTGTCGGACTCCGGCGCCCCGTCGAGCACGACCCGGGTGCCCGCGGTGTGGGCCAGCCGGGCCGCCAGCAGGGCCACCGGTGCGGGTTGCTGCAGCTGCACGATGAGCGAGGCGGCGGCCGAGATCGGGGCGGACGCGGCGAAGACGTCGTTCTCGGTCAGCAGCGTCCCCTCCGGGACGTGCTCGAGGTAGCGGCGGCGGCCGTGGTCGTCGACGACGTCGATCAGCAACGCCGTCTCGGTGCCCGGACGGCGGATCACGTGCGAGGTGCCGATCCGGTCGGCCCGGGCCTGGGCCAGCAGCGCGTCCCCGGTGCGGTCGCGGCCGACGACGCCGACCAGCGACACCGGCATCCCGAGCTGGCTCAGCGCCACGGCCTGGTTCGCGCCCTTCCCGCCGAGCAGTTCCTGCCGGTGCTTCACGGGCGCCGACGCGTCCGCATCGGGCGCTTCCGGCACCTCGATCACCAGGTCACGGGCGATCTGCCCGGCGACGACGACTTCGCTGAACATCATCGGGACCACCGGTGGGTCATGGCGCCTCCTCGGATCACCGTTCGGCTACCCCGGACGCGCCGCCGGGTAAACCGCTCGTTCGGGTCGTGGGTTGCCCGGCACCGTCCGGGGTAGCCCTGCCGCCATGAGCAACGGGAAGGTGGCCGAGCTGCGCCGGCTGGCCGCGGAGCGCTTCGGCTGGGCCGAACTGTCCGCCGAGCAGACCGAGGCGATGGGCGCGGCGAGCGACGGGCGGGACGTGCTGGCGGTGCTGCCCACCGGCGCCGGCAAATCGGCGATCTACCAGGTGCCCGCCCTGGTGCTGGCGGGCCCGACGGTGATCGTGTCGCCGTTGCTGGCCCTGCAGCGCGACCAGATCGACGGCCTGGACGCCGCGGCCGTGCCGGACGCGGTGGCCCTCGACTCGCGGCAGTCGGCGGGCGAGCGGGACCGGGTGTGGGCCGCGATCCGGGGCGGCACGGCCGAGTACGTCTTCCTGTCGCCGGAGCAGCTGGCGAAGGACGAGGTCGTCGCCGGCCTGGCCGAGGCGGGCGTGTCGCTGTTCGTCGTCGACGAGGCCCACTGCGTTTCGGCGTGGGGGCACGACTTCCGGCCCGACTACCTGCGCCTGGCCCCGGTGGTCGACCGGCTCGGACGGCCGCCGGTGATCGCCCTCACCGCCACCGCGGCCGCCCCGGTGCGCGACGACATCGTCGCCGCGCTCGGCCTGCGGGACCCGGTGCGGGTGATCGCGAGCTTCGACCGGCCGAACCTGCACCTGGCGGTCGCCAGGTTCACCGGAGACGCCGCCAAGCGCGCGGCGGTGGTGGACCGGGTCGCGGCGATGGCCGGCAGCGGGCTGCTCTACACCGCGAGCCGCCGGGAGACGGAGGACTACGCCGAGGCGCTGTCCGCCCGCGGCGTCCGCGCGTTCGCCTACCACGGCGGGATGAAGGCCGCGGCCCGCGACGCGGTGCACGAGCGGTTCGCCGCGGGGGAGACCGACGTCGTGGTGGCGACCTCGGCGTTCGGCATGGGCATCGACAAACCCGACGTGCGGTTCGTGGCGCACGCGTCCGTCCCGGACTCGGTCGACACGTACTACCAGCAGATCGGCCGCGCCGGGCGCGACGGCGAGCCGGCGCGGGTGCTGCTCTGCTACCGGCCGGAAGACCTCGCGCGGCAACGGTTCCTCACCCGGTCCACGCCGCCGGAGGCCCAGCTCCGGGCGGTCGTCGACGCGCTGCGGCCGGGACCGCTGGGCCGCGGGCCGCTCGCCGAGGCCGTCCCCGGCCCGTCCGCGCGGCGGACCCGCGCCCTCGGCCTGCTCGAACGCTGCGGCGACGTGCTGACCGGGCCGGACGGCCGGTTCGCGCTCACCGACGGCCACGCGGACACCGGCGTCGTCGTCGAGCGGGCGCTCGAAGCGGCGGAGCGGGCAGCCGAACTTGTCCGCTCGCGGGTGGAGATGCTGCGCGCGTACGCGGAAACCACCGGCTGCCGCCGCCGGTACCTGCTCGGGTACTTCGGCGAGGAACTGGCGACGCCGTGCGGCAACTGTGACACCTGCGAAGCCGGTGCCACGGCCGAGGATCCGCCGCAGGCGGGGGAATTCCGCGCGGAGCACGTCGTCCGGCACGCCGAGTGGGGCCGCGGTGTCGTGATGACCGTCGAGGAGGACAAGCTCACCGTCCTCTTCGACGACGTCGGCTACCGGACGCTGTCGCTGCCGGTGGTGCGGGAGCAGGAACTCCTCGACCGTTGCTGAGCGCAGCCGGGTGATCGGATTACCCCGGACGGCCGTGCCGATTCCCCTGTCCGCGTGGCCGGTTCCACAAATCCCGGCCGCGTCGGAGGCGGAGTTCCGCGGCTTGCGGTAAATCAAGGGGAGCACGACCGGTGGGAGGGTTCGGGTGACCGAGACACTGATGAACGCGGCGGATCGCTGGAGACCGCTGGCCGAATTGCTGCAGGCGCTGCTCGAGCGCATCTCCGGCGAGCTGCCCGGCTTGCTCGGCGCGGGCCTGACCGTCTCGCGCGGCGACCGGCCGCTGCGGGTGCTGGCCACCGCCGGGGTCGCCGAGCAGCTGATCCCCGCCCAGCTGGCGCACGGCGGGCCGGTCCCGCTCGCGCACGCCACCGGCGAGCCGGTCACCGCGGACCGCCTCTTCGGCGACGAGCGCTGGCCGGAACTGACCCGCGAGACCGTGTTCGACGGCGGCCCGGCGACCGCGGTGGTCCGCGGTGCCGTCGCGCTGCCCGGGTACTGGGACGAGGACGGCGCGTTCGTGCTGTCGGTGACGCTCGACCGGGCGCCGGGTGCCGAAACCCTGGCCGTCCTGCGGCAGTACGCGAAGCTCACCGAGATGACGCTGGTGGTCGCCGAGACCGCCACCGCGGGCGACCCCGACCAGATGCTGGACCTGCTGGCCTCCCGCGCCGCCATCGAGCAGGCTAAGGGCGCGATCATGGCGGTCCGGCGGTGCCCGCCGGAGGAGGCCTGGCAGACGCTGCGCCGGGCCAGCCAGGAGTTCAACGTCAAGGTCCGCGAGCTGGCCGTCGCCCTCGTCGAGCACCTCGGCGGCCAGGTGACGGCCCCCGTGGAAGGCCTCCGCGAGATCCGGCCGGGCGCCCCGGCCCACCACGCTGCGGAACGGCTCTGGTCGGCCTTCACGAGCGTCTCGCCGTGAAAGAGAGCGTTTCCGGAACGGGCGTTTGGGTATCAAGATCCCGTCCTTGATCACGTCACTGCGTCGCCGGCCCCGGCCGGCGCGGAAGGCCAACCGAACCCGTGTCCCCTGCCATTCCGGTCCCCACCCGGTCCGCGCCCCTGGTCGCGCGCCGGACGGAGTACCGCCCCGGTTTCCTGGTGCTCACCCTCACCGGCGAAATCGACGCCCTGACCCTGCCGATCCTCGATCGTGAGCTGCGAGCGGCCCCACCGGGGACGACCGTGGTGGACCTCACGCAGGTGGCCTTCGTCGGCTTGGCCGGAGCACGGGCCCTGGCGGCCGCGGCCGAGCGGGCCGGCGCAGCGGGACGGCGGTTCGGCGTGGTGGCGAACAGCCGGACCCTGGCCCGGCTGTTCCGGATCACCGGGCTGGCGGCAGTGGTCCCGATGTTCGCCTCCCTCTCGGACGCCCTACGCGAGCTGCTGGCGGCCGAGGTCCACGACACCGCCTGCTGAAGCCGCGGCCCGAGGTCGGTCGCCGGTCGGTTGCGGTGCGCTGCGGCGGTCTCTGGCGACAGCCTCCGGTCCACCCGGGCTCAGCGCGGAATCCACCGCGCGAGCAACACCCCGGCGTCCTGCCGGAACTCCCCACCCCCGTGGGCGAACACCGCGCGGGTCAGCCGGCGGGCGATCTCCGGCGGCAGCTCCCCGGCGTCCCGGCCGAGCCGTTCCGCAGTCCGTTCACGCCCGAACGGCTCCCCGGCACCGTCCGCGGTCTCGGTGACGCCGCAGGAGCACAGCGCGAGCAGGTCGCCCGGTTCGAGCCGCAGCTCCGTGACCTCGCCGCACTCGGCGAACCGCGGCGCGACCGGCCCCGTGACCGGGCACACCGAACCGTCGCGGACGATCAGGGTGGCCGGCCGCCCGGCGTGCAGCAGGCGCAGCACGCCCGTCTTCAACTCCAGTTCGGCGAGCACCCCGCCGACGGGCGGCAGGCCGGCGAGCTCCGCCCCGACCGCGGCGAACTGCTCGCCGAGGGGAGCTCCGCCGTGGCGGGCGGCCCGGTAGGCGGCGAGCGCGGTCACGACCGCCGTGTTCGCGTCGCGGGTGCGCGCGCCGGCGTCGAACATCGCCAGCTGCACCCGCTCCTCCGAAAGCGCGTAGTCGAACACCGTGCCGCACAGGTCGTAGGCCGGCTGGACGCTCACCCCGACGACCACGTCGCCGGTCGCCGCGGTCAGCGGTGGCAGGCTCTGCCACAGCAGCTCGGCGGGGGAGCCACGACGCCGGTGGCGGCGACGGCGGTCCAGGCCGTCGCCGTACTGGGTCGTGATGGTGACGAGGTGCCCCAGCAGCGTGGCCAGCCAGCGGCACTGCTCCCGCAGCGCCGGGTCGTCCGGATCGCCGGCCGGGACGATCTCCAGGACCCCGAGCCGCTCGACGCCGTCGAGCAGCACCGTCCACAGTGTCCCGTCGCGGGTCACGGTGGTCCCGGCGCGGCGGAACACGTCGCCGCCGATCGTGCTCTCGATGTCGAGCTCCGCGGCACCCGGCTGCAGCGGCACGAGCGTCCGCTGGTCGTAGTCGGCCAGGTAGACGCCGATCGTCAGGTCGAGCGAGCGGCCCGCCTCGGCGACGATCGCCGGGAGCCGCTCCGGCGGGGCGCGGTGCGCGCCCTCGAGGAGGTCGACGAGCGCCTTCAGCGGACCGTGCAACGGTTTCGCGTCCTGCAGCGAGTGGCTGTAGGGCGCGCGGGCCGGGCCGGTCACCTCGTCGAGCCGCTCGTTGACGGCGTGGGCGACCATGTCGCGATCGACGCGGGGCAGCGTCACCAGCCCGTTGAGGTAGGCGTCCAGCTCCAGCAGGCCCAGGCTGCCGCCGAGCGCGAAGTAGCGCATCCACAGCTGTTCCAGCGTCAGGTCGCTCCGGGCGAAGCAGGAGGCGATCAGCCGCCGCTGTTCGTCCTCGGGCAGGAAACGCATGCGCTCACCCTTCCCGCGGCACCGGGCCGACGAGGCGGGCGGCAGCCTCGGCGGGGCTGCCGCCGTGGGTGCGGGCCAGCGAGAGCAGCCGGTCGAACGCGGCTTCCTCGCCGAGGCCGTCGCGGCCCATCAGGAAACCCTTCGCCATGGCGATCCGGTCGCGGTCGCGCAGCGTGTCCTTGAACCGCTCGCTCAACCGGCCGGCCCGCTCGGAAGCCCGGGCGTTGGCGACGAGCACGGCCGCCCGGTCGGCGAAGGACACCAGCGCCCGCTCGTCGACGGGCCCGAAGGCGCCGGGCGCCGTCGCGTAGATCTTGATGGCGCCGTGGCAGCCGTCGTCGGTGACCATCGGGGCGGTGACGACCGACCGCAGCCCCGAGCCGGCGACCGCGGCGCACCACCGGCGCCACCGCCGTTCGGTGGCGACGTCGTCGATCCGCTGCGGCGAGCACCCGGCCAGCGCGGCCATGCAGGGGCCTTCGCCGAGCTCGTACTGCAGGGCGTCGGCCTCCCGCACCAGCGGGCCCGACGCACTCGTCGTGACGAAGCCACCCTCTGCGTCGACGAGGGTGACCCCCACGCCGGCCGCCGCGGTGATCGTCGTGTCCGCCAGTGAAACGATCAGCTCCAGCACCGAATCCACGGTTTCGCGCGACAGCAGCAGCCCGGACATCCGGGCGGCGACCGCGGCCAGCTCACCGTCCAGCGGCAGCCCGCCCGGCGAGGCCTGTTCCGACGACATGGCCGGTGATTACCAATCCGGGGTCGCCGGTAAACCCCTCCGGAACGTGCCCGACGACGGCAACCTGATCGCCACGATCCACTACTCGGCATGAGCTGGGCGTACTGGCGGCCACGCGCGCTGACCCGGCGGACATGGATCGGCGGCGAAGTGGGTACCCGGAGGCACTTCGCGTGCCGAGCGGGAGGAGCACCCATGGAACGGCCGGAGACCGCACCGGCGTCGCCGTTGTTCGACGAGGTCACCGGGGCGCTGGAAGCCCTCAACGCGGTGCTGCGGGAGGAAGACGACTTCCGGATCCTGCTGCAGCACGTCTGCCGGCAGGTGCGCCACGCCCTCCCCGGCGTCGACGAGGCATCGGTCACCCTGGTCACCGGCGAAGTGCCGCACACCGCGACCGCCACCAGCGCCGTGATCGACGAGCTCGACGGCGAGCAGTACCGGATCGGCGACGGCCCCTGCCTGGAGGCGATGCGGGGCGGCAAGATCGTCCGCACCACGGTGTCCGACGCGCTCGAGACCTGGCCGGACTTCGCCCGGGGCGCCCGGGAGGCGGGCTTCGGGAGCTTCCTCGCCGCCCCGCTGGTGGCCGACGAGCAGTTCTCCGGCGCGATCAACTGCTACGGACGGCAGGACGACGGCTTCGAGGAGGTCGAAGCGCAGTTGCTCGAGCTCTACACGGCCGCGGTGGAGGCGATCCTCCGCGTCTACCACCGGTACCTGCGCGCCCGGGACACGGCCGAGCATCTGCGCACCGCGCTGACCTCCCGCGCGGTCATCGACCAGGCCAAGGGCATGCTGATGGCGATCCGCCAGGTCGGCGCGGAAGACGCCTTCTCGCTGCTGGTGGAGCAATCGCAGCGGGAGAACACCAAACTGCGCGAGGTCGCCGAGCGGTTCGTCGAGCGAGTCGTCTCCGGGCACGTCCCGCCGCGGTAGGGTGGCCCCGTGGCGGGGAGCCGGATCACCGTGCGGGTCGGCGAGCGGCAGCTGACGCTCTCGAACCTCGAGAAGGTGCTCTACCCGCGCACCGGCTTCACCAAGGGCGAGGTGCTCGACTACTACACGCGGATCGCACCGGTGCTGCTGCCGCACGTGCGCGACCGGGCGATGACGTTCGTGCGGTTCCCCGACGGTGTCACCGGTGGCTCCTTCTTCGAGAAGAACGTCCCCCGGCACGCCCCGGACTGGGTCCGCACCGCGCGCCTGCCCGTCGGCGGCCGGGGCAAGGACCCGGAGATCGTCACCTACCCGCTGATCGACGACCTGCCCGAGCTCGTGTGGGCCGCCAACCTCGCCGCGCTGGAACTGCACGTCCACCAGTGGACCGTCGGGCCCGGCGACGACGAGCGCAGCACCCCGGACCGGCTGGTGTTCGACCTCGACCCGGGTCCCGGCGCGACGGTCGTCGACTGCTGCCGGGTCGCCGAGCGCCTCTACGACGTCCTCGTCGGCGACGGCCTGACCCCGGTGGCGAAGACGAGCGGCTCCAAGGGCATGCAGCTGTACGCGGGCATCGTGACGACCGACGCCGGCGAGCCGTCGCGGTACGCGAAAGCGCTGGCCGAGCGGCTCGCCGCCGAGACGCCGGACCTCGTCGTGGCGCGGATGGCGAAGAACCTGCGCCCGGGCAAGGTCTTCATCGACTGGAGCCAGAACAACCCGTTCAAGACCACGGTGGCGCCGTACTCGCTGCGCGGGCGCGACGAGCCGACCGCGTCGACGCCGGTCACCTGGGACGAGGTCCGCGCCTGCCGGCACGTCACGCACCTGAGGTTCACCGCCGGCGAAGTCCTGGCGCGCGTCGAGGACCTCGGCGATCTGTTCGCGGATCTGGAGCGCACCCGGGTTCCGATTCCTGCGTTCGGCTGAACTTTCGGCGGCCACCATTCCTCCTGGTGTACCCGGGAGGTTTTCCGGGAATTGCGGAAAACGTCTTCACCTGCGGATTTGATCGTCCACAGTGGAGTTTTGCACGTGCAGACGGCCGTGTCGCTGCACGAACCGCCGGGGTGGATGTCCGGCGGTGGGCCGAAGTCCGCGAAGTCGGTACGGTCTACGCACGAAGCGCGGCAGCCGCCGCGGTGGCGAAAGACAATGACGTGGCGGCCGTTGCCGGTCTTGTCGAACGTGGCGAAAGGAAACGGGTGTCCGGCCTGATCGACACCGATCTCGAATTCTGGTTCCAGCGCGGGCTGCGCGCGTATCTGGGGGAGGTGGCCCGCGCGCTCGGCTTCGGCCTGGAATCCTGCACCGTGGACGTCGACGTCCCGGTGTCGGCGTACCTGGCGGTGGACTGGCGGCTGCGCCGGTTCCCGGAGCGGGATGTGGCGCTGTTGTGGGACGAGGTGCACGGCTGGGCGGTCGCGGTCGAGGCGGCGTGCGGCGAGGAGATGATCGTCCTGTCCTACCTCGGCGGCGCGGACATCCTGCCGCGGCCGCACGAAGTCGTGCGCTTCCTGATCTCCATGCGGGCCGGCGCCCGGGACCCGGCCGGCCCCGGCTCGCCCGTGCTGCGCCGGGCCGGCCGCCACCAGGAGCTCCTGCCGCTGCTACCGGCCCGCTGACCCTCCACAGTGGACGCGGCCGGTCGTGGGCGGTGCCGCCGGTTCCGGGGCACCGCTCACGAGCGACCGCGACGATCAGCCGGGGTCGGCGAAGCTCACCAGGCTGATCGACGGGCGCAGATCGCGCAAGCCGGGCAGGTTGGCGAGCTTCCGCAGGCTGCCCGGCCGCCAAGCCCGCCGCCCGGGCGGCGGCTGCACGTCTTCGACGGCGGCCACCCCGGGGATCCGGCCGGGCAGCCGGGCCGCTTCGGACACGGTCAGCCCGAACGGCATCGGCGGGACGGTGTAGCGGTCCGACAGCCGCAGGCCGGAATTGTCGGTGCCGGCCGGTAGAGTGGAAAACGGGGGGCGCCCCCGCGGGCCCCGCCGCGAAACGCGCCCGCCCCGCTGGGAAATCTGCTCGCCCCGCTGGGAAATCCGCTCGCCGCGCTGGGAAGACCGCTCGTCCTGCTGGGAAATCCGCCCGCCTCGCTGGGAAGACCGCTCGCCCCGCCGCGAAATCCGCTTGCCCCGTACTGTCCGCCGGCTGAGCCACGGCGGGATCGAGTCGAAGAACAGCTGCCCGCCGGGGAACCGCGCGGCGCAGTCGGCGATGAGCGCGAACACCTCCGCCCGCTCGAGGTACATGAACAGCCCCTCGGCCGAGACGAACACGCCGCGCGCCGGGTCGGGGACGTCCAGCCAGGAGCGGTCCAGGGCCGAGGCGCCGAGCATGGTCATCCTCGGTTCGGGCGGGAGCAGGCGCCGGCGCAGGTCGGCCACCGGCGGCAGGTCCACCGAAAGCCAGTGGACCTCGGGCCGCCCCAGGCGCCAGTAGGTGGTCTGCAGGCCCTCGCCGAGCGCGACCACCGTGGCGTCGGGATGCCGGTCCAGATACGCGCGGATCGCGAAGTCCAGGGCGACTGCTCGCAGCGGGTGGATCTGGTCCGGCTTGCCGAACCGCGCGTAGTCGTAGGAGATCCGGCGCTGGAGGCGTTCGGCCAGCGGGTCGGCGAACGCCGAACCCGGGTGCCGCGACTCCTCGGCCCGGTTGCGCAGGGTCCACAGGCAGGTGGCCGCCACCCCGTCCAGGGTCGCGCCGTCGATCGGTGCCGCGGTCATGCCGGGTCCGCGAAGGACGTCCGGAGGAAGCCGAGGATCTCCTCCGCCGCGGCCTCCGCCTGCGGCACCAGGCCCGGCATGCTGAGGAAGGCGTGCCCGGCGCCGGCGTACTCGGACAGCCGGACCGTCGTACCCGCCTTCTCGAGGCGCTCGGCGTACCGGCGGCCGTGGTCGGCCAACGGGTCGTGCGTCGGGACGACCACGAGCGCCGGAGCCAGGTCACCCAGCTCGGCCTGCATCGGGGACACCGCGTCGGTGCCCGGCGGGACGGCGAGCCGCTGGAACAGGCGCAGCACCGGCACCGAGAGCGTGGGCGTCTCGGCGTACTCGGCGACCGACGGATATTCGAACATCGCCTCGGTCACGTCGAGCGCCGGGTTGACGACCACCTGCGCCCGCAAGGGCAGCCCGGCCTCCCGGGCCCGGATCGCGGCCACCGCGCTGATCAGTCCGCCGCAGCTTTCGCCGAAGACGGCGACCCGGGCCGGGTCGATGCCCCAGGCCCCGGCCTCCCGCACGAGGTGCCGGAGCGCGTCCCAGCCGTCGTCGACCGCGTCCGGGAGGGGGTGGTCCGGGGCGACGAGCCGGTGTTCGACCGAGACGACGACCGCGGGCAGCCGGGCGGCGAGCAGGCTGTTGACCCAGTCGCTCTGCACCGCCGTGCCGACGAACCCGCCGCCGTGGACGTGGACGACCAGGGGCAGCACGCCGCCGTCGTCCGCGGCCGGCCGGTACACCCGGACCGGCAGGTCACGGCCGGGCAACGCCAGGTCGTGCCACGCGAGCACGGTGTCCGGGTGCGGTTCCCCGGTGATCGCCCGCGCGGCGGCGGACGCCCGGAAGCGGTTCTCCTCCTCGCGGTAGGCGAGCAGTTCTTCGGTGGTCATCGCGAGCCAGTCCGGCTCGGGTGGACGCTGCACGGTCATGATCGCTCCTTGGTTTCGACACCCCAGGTATCGAAACCTACGGTAGCGAAAACCGGTAGGCTCCCGCCATGACTTCCTCCGCCCGGCCGCCGGGCCGGCCCCGCGCCGGCCTCCACGACGTGGTGTTCGCCGCGACGCTGACCACGGTCGCCGAGCTCGGCTACGCCCGCGCGACCGTGGAACGCATCGCGGCGGCGGCCGGCGTCGCGAAGACGACGATCTACCGGCGCTGGCCGTCCAAGGGGGAGCTGATCGTGGACTGCCTCCTGGACGCGTTCGGTCCGGCGCCGCTGCCCGGGGGGAGCCGGGCGGACCTGCTGACCGCGGTCATCCGCTGGGCGGCGGCGAAGATCGGCGAACCGGGGGTGGGCGACGCGTTCGCCGGCGTGTTCAGCGACGCCGTCAGCGATCCGGCGCTGCGCGTGGTGCTGTCGTCGCGGCTGCAGGACCCCTACCGGCTCGCGCTCGAAGACGCACTCGGCGAACCGGAGCACCGGGTGCTGTTCTTCGTGGACGTCGTGGTCGGCGCCTTGCTGCACCGGATGGGCATGACCGGCGAGCCGATGGTCGACGCCGACGTCGACGCGCTGGTCGAGATGGTCGTGGCGCACTTCCGGCAGCAGTGACGGCCGTCACGCGCGGGGCTGTCACATCGGCCCGGACCGCGGAGTCGAGGGGGTGACGGACCCGGAACCCGGGGCCGCGAACCCCGAGGAGTCCCGATGCACACCGCTCACCTGATCGTCACCATCGCCGCCGCGGCCTGGGTCGGCTTCTCGGCCGTCTCGATGTTCGCCCGCGCGAAGTGGGTCGTCGAGCCGATCACCGAGTACGGCGTGCCCCGGTCGTGGTGGAACCTGCTGGGCACGGCCAAGGCGGCCGGCGCGGTGGGCCTGCTCGCCGGGCTCGTCTGGACGCCGATCGGCATCGCGGCGGCGATCGGCCTGGTCCTGTACTTCACCGGCGCGCTGATCACCGTCGCCCGGGCGCGGTCGTACGCGCACCTGGCGTTCCCGCTGCTCTACCTGGTGCCGGTGGTCGTTTCGGTGGCCCTGCTGCCGTGATCGGCGAGCCAGGTGAGGGCGTCGGCGGCGTGGCGCAGCACGGACAGGTGGCCCGCGCCGGGCACGGGCCGGTACTCGGCGTGCGGGCACCGCCCGGCGAGCCACGCGCTGTGCGTGGCGGGGATCATCCGGTCCTGCTCGCCGTGCAGGAGCAGGACGGGCGCGGTGATCCGCGCGGGATCGGCGCCCCACGGCCGGACGTAGGCGAGGTCGTCGTCGATCAGCCCGCCGGGCCCGTGGGCGAGCGCCGCGCGGACCACCTCGTCCAGCCACGACCAGGACCCGTGGAGCACGGCGAAGTCTTCGGCGGTGAAGACGTCGGGATCGAATTCCGCGGCGGCTTCGTGCTTTTCCTTGGCGGCCCGGCCTTCGCCGGCGGCCCGCAGCGACGCGGCACTGGCCGCGGCCATGCCCCCGAACCAGTCGAGCCCGTCGGCGTCGAAGGGCGCGACGGCGGCCATGCTCGCGACGGCGAGCACCCGGTCCGGCAGCAGGGCGGCGCAGGCGAGGGCGTGCGAGCTGCCACCGGAATGCCCCATGAGGGCGAACTCGCCGATCCCGAGCGCCTCGGCCACGGCTTCGACGCACTCGGCGGCGTTCCCGACGGTCCGCTCCGGGACGGGAGTGGAGCTGCGGTAGCCGGGGCGGTCATAGGAAACGAACCGGACGCCGAGCTCCCGAGCGAGCGGCAGCAACGGCCCGGGCGGAGCGCCGGTGTTGGGGGTACCGTGGTGCCAGAAGACGGTGCGCCGCGCGGGCCCGCCGGTGTCGTGGACGTGCAGGGTGCGCCCGCCGGCCAGGACGAGTTCGGTCTCGGTGACCTTCACCGGGCCAGCCGTTCCGCCAGCCAAGCCAGTGAAAGCGGGTACCGGTAGTCGATCCCGCCGTGGCCGGCGTCGAACAGCTCGAAGTGCACCCGCTCGTCCGGCAGGCCGGCCGCGGCCACCTCCGCCCGGAACGCCTCGGCGCCGATGTCGAGGAAGTACTCGTCGCTCGTGCCCGCGTCGATCCACACCGCACGCAGGGAGCGGACCGCCTCCGCGTGACCGGCCACCATCCGGACCGGGTCCCAGCCCAGCCAGCGCTGCCACTGCTCCGGCCGCAGCGCTCCGGTCAGCGGGTCGAACGGCAGCTCCGGCGTCCCGTCCTCGCGCGCCGAGAAGCACGCCGAAACGCCGAGCACGGTCAGCAGGACCGCGTCTTCCGGCCGGGTGAACGCCGGCCGGCCGCGGAAGTCCGCCCACCACGCCTGGATGTCCTGGTCGTACCCGCGCAGCGCGCGGACCGCCTTGCCGAAGTCGGGGACGTAGCACAGTTCGTAGAGCGAGTCGCCCGCGTGCGTGGCCAGCGCGCCGAACAGGTCCGGCCGCAGCATCGGCGTGATCATCGCGCCGAACCCGCCCGACGACTTGCCCGCGATCGCGCGGGATTCGCGGGCGGGCAGCGTGCGGTAGTGCTCGTCGACCCACGGTACGACCTCGTCGCACAGGTACGAATGGTATCGGCCGGTGCCCGGCGAATCGACGAACTGCGAGCCGCCGTAGGCGGTCCACGCGTCGACGTACACCACGACGCAGCCCGGCGCGCCGCCGGCGAAGACGGCGTCGGCCGTCTCCACGAACGGCTGGCGGAACGGCGTCCGGTTGGCCCACATGGCCAGGTGCCCGGTGTAGCCCTGGATGACGTACACCGCCGGGTACCGCTCGTCGCCGTCGTCGTAGCCGGGCGGGACGTACACCCACAGCGGCCGCTCGTGCGGGTCGCCGAGGGGATTGCCGCGCAGCAACGCGGACGTCACGGTGTGCCGGTCGAGCCGTCCGGCGAGGTCGCCGTCCCAGGGGAGCATGCGGCCAGTCAACCACGTGCACGGGCTAAGCATTACCTCTTTTCGACGCGTAGCGTTGAGCCGTTTCGGCCCGAGGTCCGTGTTGCGGACACGGTGGTGGACCGGGAGAAGCGGGGAAGGCCATGAGACATCCGGGGCCGTTGTGCACACTGCTCGGCGGGGTGCTGCTCGCCGGCGGGATCAGCATCGCCAACGTGGCGACCGGGACCGGCGCGCCGACGGTCGCCGGGTCCGCGAACGCCGCGAGCACCACGACGGCCGCGCCACCGCCCGCGACGACGGCGCCGCCATCCGCATCGCCGAAGGCCGATGTGCCCGCGCGAGCGGACTACGCCGGGAAGGTGACCGGTGGTGGCGCGTCGATCGCGGTGTCGGCGCGCGACGGCCACGCCATCGCCTACGTCTGCGACGGCAAGAAGCTCGAAGCCTGGCTCCAGGGCGTGACCGTCGACGGCAAGCTCGACCTCAAGGGCGCCCCGGACGCGACCCTGACGGGCACCTTCGACGTCAGTTCGGCCACCGGAACCGTGACGGCGGCGGGCAAGACCTACCGGTTCTCGGTGCCGACGGCGAAGAAACCCGCCGGCCTCTACCGGGCGACGCCGAAGGTGAAGGGCAAGGCGGCGAAGGTCGGCTGGATCGTGCAGCCCGACGGCAGCCAGGTCGGCATCCTCACGACGGACGAAGGTCCCTCGGCCGCTCCGCCGCTCGACCCGGCCGCGGCCACCGCGACCGTCGACGGCGCCCCGGTGACCGCCGAGGCGATCAGCGGCCTGGCCGGGACCGGTGACTTCTGATGGCCGCCCCGGTGGCGGGTCACCGCGCCGCGGCCGCACTCGTCGTGCCGCTGGTGGTCGGCGCGGTCGTCTCGGTGGCGCTCGGTGTCTACGGCGGCCTGCACACGCCGACCGGGGTCGCGGTGAACGTCGCGGGCTTCTCCGGGCCGCAGGCGGTGAAGGCGTGGCTCGCCACGGTCGTCGTCGTGCTCGCCCTCGTCCAGCTCGTCTCGGCACTGGCGCTGTACGGCAAGCTCGGCGGCGGCGCGCCCGCGTGGGTCGCGCCGGTGCACCGGTGGTCGGGGCGGCTGGCCTTCCTCGTCTCGATCCCGGTCGCGATGCACTGCCTGTACGCGCTCGGGTTCCAGGCGTTCGACCTGCGCGTCCTGCTGCATTCCCTGCTCGGGTGCTTCTTCTACGGCGTGTTCGTCGCGAAGATGCTCCTGCTGCGCAAGGACGGCGCACCGGCGTGGTCGCTTCCGCTGCTGGGCGGCCTGACCTTCACCGGGCTGGTCGGGCTCTGGCTGAGCGCGTCGCTGTGGTTCTTCACCCAGTCCGGCCTGACCTTCTGAGCCTGCGGAGGACGGAACGTTGCACAACGACGACGTGGACCCGGTGCTCGCGCGCCGGACGGCCCTGGCGGTCTTCGGCGCCGGGCTGGCGGCCGGCTGCAGCACCTACGGCGGCAGCACGAACGGGACGTCGGCCGCCCCGGCACCGGCCGGCACCGAACTCGGCGCGGCCGCGGACGTCCCGGTCGGCGGCGGCAAGATCTTCGCGGACAAGCAGGTCGTGGTGACCCAGCCGGCGGCGGGGACGTTCGCGGCCTTCTCGGCGATCTGCACCCACCAGGGCTGCACGGTCGACGCCGTCGCCGACGGCACCATCAACTGCCCCTGCCACGGCAGCAAGTTCAAGATCGCCGACGGTTCGGTGGCGAACGGCCCGGCCTCAAAGCCCCTGGAGAAGAAGGCGATCACGGTCACCGGCGGCAGGATCACCCTGGCTCAGGCGTAGGCCTTCGCGATGGTCCGGGCCTCGATCGTCCACATCGGACTCGAAGTGTCCGGCTCGCCGTGCAGCACGGTCCGCCCGTCCGAGCAGGTGTACCGGACGTCCGGCGCGGCCACGGCGGCGCACTGCAGGCCGTTCTCCAGCACGAGCAGGAAGGGGCCGGTCATTCCGCCGGCCTGGGGTGGCGACGGCAGCGCACCCGAGTAGGTCAGCAGGACGGCCTCGGTCGCCGAAGTCGGGCACCAGACCTGCGACCGCGTTCCGGGCCCGGCGAAACACGGGTCGTGCGTGGCGCCGCCCGCCGTGCAGCGGTAGGCGTCGTGGCGGCCGGACACCGCCGACACCGCCGGGCAGGTGCCGGTCGCCCGGGCCGTCGCGGCCCGCGGGCGGTAGTCGACGGTCTGCGTGAACCGCTGCGCGCGGCTGGTGGTCACCGGCACCTCGAACGTCGGGCTCGCCTCGGCGAAGCTGCTGGTCACCGGCCCGATCCCGGCGGCGACGAGCCGGCGCACGACGTCGCCGCCGTCCGGGTGGCACGGCTCGAGCGCCGTCCACACCCCGGCCGCGACCTCGGCGAAGGGCCGGTCCGGGGGGTACCGGGCGGCGCCGGCGTCGGCGGCGCAGGTCAGCACCCCGGCCGCCGGCCCGGTGCCGTCGGCCAGGCCGAACAGCACGGCCGCGCGGTGGGCCGCCGTGGCGAGCGCCGTCCCGAGGGCGGGCCCGGGATCGGCCTGGCCGCGGAGGGTCGCCGGCAACTGGCCGAAGGCGACGTCGTAGGTCACGCCGGCGCCGGGCCAGAGCAGCTCGCGCTGCCGCGGGCGGCCAAGGACCTGCACGGCGGCCGTGCCCGCCGCCGCGGTGCGCGTGCCCGGTTCGGGCCAGCCCGGCGGCGCGACGATCCGGTACGGAACCCGCGAATTCGAGGTCAGGGTGATGTTCGCGCGGCCGTTCCCGGCGGTAAGGCAGACCCACACCGGCGCCCGCGGGTCCGGCGTGCCGATGTCGACGGTCACCCCGCCGGAACTCGCGGCGCGCCCGGCGCAGTCCGGCTTCGGGGCTGCCTCGGTGTCGCGGCCCAGCGCGGCGAGGTCGAGCAGCCCGCCCCAGAAGCCGCCGGGGCGGGCGACCGCCGCGACGATGCTCCGGGTGGCGCCGTCGTAGGTGGCGGGGATGAGCCGCGTCCCGTTGCCGGTGACGACGACGGGCGCCAACTCCGGCGGCGGTGCGGCGGGCACCGGGATCCGGACCTGCGGTGGCGGGCCGTCGAAGCTCAGGTCGGCGCCGCCGCCGATCCGGCGGGTCAGCGGGGCCGCGACGTCGGGCTCCGGTGCCGGACGGATCGAGAACCGGGTGCCGGCCGGTGCCACGACCTCGATCCCGGCGACGCCCGCGTCCGCCTTCGCCGTCCCGGAGAACTGCTGCCGCGCCAGGACGCCGGCGGCACCCAGCAGGAGGACGACCACGGCCGCCGTCAACGCGAGCCGGGCCGGTCGTTCGTTCGTGGCCATCGGCACCTCCCGCAACCCCTGCTCTTCGCGAGTCAGCGGATCCGCCGCGGTCGTTAGCCGCCGTGGCCCAACCGTGACGGGCGGCCGGGTAATCCGATCGCCCGCGGCCGGTGCGCTCTGGCACGATCGGGCGGGTGCGCGAGGTCGCCTGCGACGAGTCGGGTTCGGAGGGCGAGAACCTGCTCGGGGGCGAGACCGACGTCTTCGCCCATGCGGGCGTCCGGATGTCCGGAGTCGAGGCGACGGCGTGCGTGCGGGAGATCCGTGCCCGCATCGGCTCACCGGCCGAGGAGTACAAGGCCAACCACCTGCTGCGCGCCAAGCACCGCGCGGTGCTCGAATGGCTGCTCGCCCCGGACGGCCCGCTCGCCGGCCGCGGGCACGTGCACCTGACGGACAAGACGTTCTTCGCCGTCCGGGCGGCGGTCTCCCTGCTGGCCGAGAACGGCACGGAGGCGATGGCGCGCACCCTTCACCGCACGGGCCCGGCCGCGTTCGGCGCCGCCCGCTGGCAGTACTTCCTGACGGCGTTCACCAGCGTGCTGCGGCTGAACCCCCGCCGCGGCGTGACGACGTCGCCGGAGGAGTTCTTCGCGCTGGCCGGTACGCTGGCGGACGTCCCGGGCGAAGCCGGCGAGATCGTCGCCCGGTTCCGCGACGGCCGCGAGCGCGTGGCCGCCTACCGCGCCCGGCTGGCCGGCGATCCGGGGCTGGTGCCGCTGCTCGACCCGCTGGTGCCCGCCGTGGTCCACACGGTCCGTCATTGGAGCGCCGACGGCACCGCGGTCGCCCTGGTGCACGACGAGCAGCTGGCTCTCACGGCCGAGCGCGTGCTCCAGCTCAAGGCCACGCTCGGCCCGCGCCTGGCGGACGTGCGGTTCGTCGACTCCCGCGCCGACACCCGCGTCCAGATCGCCGATTTCCTGGCGGGCGTGGCCCGCCGCATCGCCTCCGACGCCCTGAACGGCCGCGGCGACCCGGTGCTGACCACCTTGCTGAGTTCGTTCGTGGACGACGAGTCGGTCTGGGACGGGCCCGTCGGGTGACCGGCCGCGTCAGAAGCTGATGTCGCCGCCGATGTCGCGCGCCTGCACGACGTTGCCGCCGACACTGCCGGAGATCCGGTTGGCCACACCGCCGGACTCGGCGTGCTGGCCCGCGGCCCGTTCCCACTCGGCACGCAGCTGCTCACCGAACGCCGGATCCGCCGCCTGCTTCGCTGCGAGCGTTTCGGCCAGCTCACGCACCTGAGGTGAGTCCTCCGCCGCCCCTTCCGCGGCGGACAGGACGGCCGACGCGTCGGGATCGTCGGCGAACTTGGCCTTGATCAGGTTGTACAACCCCACCACGGCTCTCCCCGCAGCGGCTGCGGCCACGGACACCAGCACAGGCTCAGGCACAGCAACCCCTCCACGACCCACCGGCAAAGCCTCGGTCCCCTTCGAGGATACGGTGACCCGCACGCTGCGCAAGGCCCCCAGCACGCTCGGCATCCGGCGCAGTCCACGAGCCCGGACGGGGGTCCGGCGGTGAGGCGGGGGCTGTGCGGCCGCCGCCCCGCCGCCGGGTCGCTGACCGCGGATCAGGCGATAGCGCTCACCGTGACGTCGTCGGGGTTCCAATAATCCTTCTGACTGTCCGCGACTGGCCCGGTGAAAAGGAGGGCGAGCGCCAGGGTGATCACGGCGAAAAAGCACTTGCTCATTCTTGCTTTGCTTTCTGTCGTTCGATCGACAGGGTCGAGTGGGGGATGCTCGACCGTGTCGACTGTCCTCAATGGAGGACGGTGATCACCATATTAGGGGACCTCACCCGGGTGCTGAATCCGGGCCCCTACCCTCAGTGGTTCGAGCTGCCTTGCGGACCACTTCTATCAGGTTGGCTGACACTACGGAGTGACGCCTACTTTCCAGTAGAACGTCGACTTATCGTCACTTCGAGTGAAACCCGAAGTTTCTTTCACATTACTGGAGAGTATTTATCCGTCTCCGCGGGGCCTTCCCGGAGGACCGCGAGGTCCGTCCGGAGGTGCAGTTCGCGTTCGCGGTTCCCCAGGTCGAGGTAAATCGCCGTCGCGGCCAGCCAGCCTTCCTCGGCAGCGGCCAGGCGCCCGGTTTCGTGCAACGCGTGGCCGAGGATGTGCAGCGCCTCGGCCTCGACGATCGCGTTGTGGTTGCGCATGGCCAGCCGCACCGCCTGGCGCGCGTAGGCGATCGTTGCGGCGTGGCGTGCCTGCCGGTGGTTGACCTCGGCCATGACCAGGCAGGCGCGCGGGCCGGCTTCGACGTCGTTGATCTGCTCGATGATCGTCAGCGCGTGCAAGCCGTGTCGCCGGGCTTCCTCGTAGTTCCCCAATCGGCACAACGTGGCGGCCAGCTCAGCCAGGATCTCGGCTTCGCCGTGGCGGTTGCCGATGCCCTGCTTGAGCGCCAGGGCCCGGCGGTACAAGGTCAGTGCCTCGTCGAGCCGGTCGCGCTCACGCAGGGTTTCCGCGAGCCGGTGGAGGATGGCCGACTCGGTGCCGGGACTGCTGGTGGCGCGCAGCTCGCCCAAGGCACGCCGGTACATCGCTTCGGCGTCGTCCGCATTGCCGATGTGGGCTTCGAAGGTGCCCAGGTGCAGGAGGGACGTGGCGATCCAGACCGCGCCGCCCGTCTGCTGCGCGATGGCGGCGGCGAGGTGGAGTTCCCGCAACGCCGCGTCCCGCTCGCCCAGTGCGAGGCAAATCAGGCCGAGGTCACTCCGCGTAGCGCCCTCGGCCTCGAGGTTGTCCACCGTTTGTGTTGAATTCACCGAAACGCTGTACGCATCACGCAATTCACTATAGAAACCATACCTGCGATAAATGCCGTACAGAGGGTGGGCGAGCCGCCAGGCGTATTCGTGGTGATTCCGCTGGGCCGCCCACGGAATGAGGCGGTCGAAATTGTTCTTCTCCGACAGCAGCCAGGCGGCCGCCGCGCTTTCGGAAGTGAATTCGGCCGCGGGAACGCCGTCGAGCACGGGCAGCATCGGAACCGGCGGGCGGAACGGGAACAGCAGGCGGTCGGCGTCGAAGCCGGCGTGCAAGTAGTAACTGAGCAGCCGGCGTTCGGCCTGTTCCCGGGCTTCGGTTTCGTCCTCCGCCTCGGCGAGTTCGCGGGCGAACGTCCGGAGCAGGTCGTGCACCCGGTAGCGGCCGGGGGCGCCCGTGTGGGTGAGGAAGTGGGTGCTGACGAGGACATCCAGCGCGTGCCGGACTTCTTTCGCCGCCCGCCCGGCCAGCGCGGCGGCCGCGGGCAGCGTCAGTTCCGGCGCCGGGGAGAGGCCGATCGACCGGAGCAGGTCGCGGGCCTCCCGGGGAAGAGCGTTGTAGGTGACCGAAAGCGCCGCGCGCATGTTCGACGGCGGGTCGTCTCCGTCGTCCCCGATGTCCAGGAGCCTGCTCTGGTCACGGAGTTCGTCGGCGAGCTCGGTCAGCGCGGCCCCGCGGCGGCTTTCGATGTGGTGGGCGACCAATTGCAAAGTCAAGGGAACGCCACCGCACAACGCGGAAATCCGCGCGAGCGGCTCCTGCTGGGCAGCGCCGCCCGGGCCGACGCGGTTGGTCAGGACCTCGACGGCGTGCAGCTCGTTGAGCGGGGTCACCGAACAGCGCCGCGCCCCGTGGCGGCTCGCCAGCGCCGTGAGACCTTGGCGGCTCGTGACGAGCAGCAGGCTCGGGGAAAGGGT
Source organism: Amycolatopsis sp. NPDC003861 (assembly GCF_053605405.1). Lineage (NCBI taxonomy): Bacteria > Bacillati > Actinomycetota > Actinomycetes > Pseudonocardiales > Pseudonocardiaceae > Amycolatopsis > Amycolatopsis sp. NPDC003861. Next base: position 34,444 of record NZ_JBSGJD010000006.1, on the reverse strand, counting down.
GACCAGCAACGGCAGCACGTGCGCCGAGCTCGCCGCGTTGTCGAGTACCACCAGGGTGCGTTGCCGCGCAAGGATTTCCCGCAGTTTGGCCGCCCGCCGGGCGGGGGTCGGCAGGCGGGCGATGGGGACGTCGAAGGCGTCGAGGAGCTCGTCGACCACGTCCTCGGCTTTGACGGGCCGCCCGCCGTCGAAGCCGTGCAGGTCCAGGTACAACGCGTTGTCGGTCAGCCTGCCGTACTGCCGGTGCGCCCAGTGCACCGCCAGCGCGGTCTTCCCGATGCCCGCCAAGCCGTCCAGGACGATCACGCCGGGCCGGAACCGGCTGTCGGCGTCGCGGGCCAGGCCGTCGAGCGTCTTCTGCAGATCATGGTGGCCGACAAAACCGGCCGCGGCCGGCGGCAGGGTCGACCGGCCGCGGGGGGCCAAGGCCGGCAACAAGGTGACGGCCGAGTCCGACGGGGGCCGGGGGCGGGGCAGCGAGGCCAGCCGTTCGGCCGCACTGCGCGCGCCGCGTTGCGCCGAGGCGGAGATCTTGTTCGGCAGCAGCGAATTGTAGTAGGCGAGGAGGTCGGCGGCCGCGGCGCGATCGTCCTCGGCGACGAGCAGCTTGCGGACGGACATGTGGTAGGCGCCCATGTCGTCGATCCGGCCGAGTTCGCGCAGCACGTGCAGGCGCCGCCGGGCCAGCCCGAGATCGGTCCGGTGTTCCCGCTGGAGCTCGTCGAGTTTCTGCAGTGCGGCTTCGCATCGCCCGAGCGCGATCAGTTCGCCCAGCAGCAACTGGTTCGCCGGGAGCCAGGCGTTGTGCACCGCCGCGTACCGCCAGGTCTGCGCGGGCTGGGACGTCAGGTCCGCGAGCGGCTGCCCCCGCCAGAGGGCCAGGGCGCTCGTGGCCACTTCGCAGGCGGCCTCGTGGTTTTCTTCTTTGCTTAGCCGCCGGGCCGTTTCGATGAGTTTTTCGAAGGTGAAATAGTCGATCGCGGACCGTTCCACGTCGAGGTGCAGTGCGCCGTCGACGGTGCGGAGTGCCGCGGGCACACCGGCTTCGCGCATCGCCTTGCCGATGCGCGCGGAGTAGGTGCGGAAAGTGGACACCGGATCATTCGGTTCCGGCTCGTCGAGCGACCAGACCCACTCGGCCAGCGTGGCCATTCCCATCCGCGCTCCGGGATCGGTGAGCAGCGCGGCCAGCACCCTGCGGAGCTTGAGCGAACCCCACTCGGTGGTCAACTGCCCGTGCATTCGCAGGGTAGTCTGCCCGAGAATTCCGAATGCGATCTCCATCCCGCCAGCTTTCCCCCCTCCCGGGATCGCTGATCCTCCTCGCCGAATCCGAGTCTGGCATTCGCCCGCACGCCCGCGCCACCGCTCTGACCAGTGCTGACATTGATTTGTCACGTTCGACACGAGCGTGTTGCCGGTTTGCCGCGGCCGCCGACATGTCGTTGACAGCAGCGGGTTCCATGCTTCCGGTGTCCCGTCGAGCACCGACCGAGCGGAGCGCACATGTCGGCATCCACCGGCCAGCCGAAACCGTTGCGCGGCTGTATTCCGGCGAAGCTCGCGGTTCTCCGTGCGCAGATCGGAAAGGAGGTGCGACGCCATGATCGAATTCATTGAAGCGGACCGTGAACCGACTTTCAGCCACCCGACCCAGCAGAGCTAGTGACGAGGAGGAGCGGCCATGCGGCGACCCAGGATCAAACTCGAGCACCTCCCGGTCCGCCACGGGAACGATCGGATCCGGATCGGCGGTGGGGTGCGCGGGATCGCCGCCGACATCGGCGATCCCGGCGGATGGGTGTGGGCGCTGCTGGAGCTGCTCGACGGTTCGAGGACCACGGACGAGGTCGTCGCCGGCCTCGTCCACCTCCACCCGCAGCGGACCGGCGCCGACGTCCGGGCGGCGATCGGCGACCTGGTCCGGGCCGGGTACGTCGAAGACGCCGGCGAGCCGGACCCCGGCGGGCTCAGCGCCGCCGAGCGGGAGCGCTACGGCCGGAGCCGGGCGCTCTTCCGCTGGATGGACCGCACGCCGCGCCGCACGAGCTGGGACACCCAGCTGCTGCTGCGCGGGGCGCGGGTCGTCGTGATCGGGATCGGCGGTGTCGGCTGCACGGCCGCGCAGACCCTGGTCGTGTCCGGGGTCGGGTACGTCCACTGCGTCGAACCCGACGTGGTCGAGCTGTCCAACCTCAACCGGCAGATCCTGTTCACCGAACGCGACCTCGGCCGCCCCAAGGTCGCGGCCGCCGTCGAGCGGCTGCGGGCGCAGAACTCCGAAGTCCGGGTCACCGGTGCGCGGTTGCTCGTCGACGGCCCGGCGGTGCTGCGGACGCTGGCGATCGGCCACGACGTGGTGCTGCTGGCCGCGGACGAGCCGCCGGGGATCCGCGCGTGGACCAACCGGGCGTGCCGGGAGACCGGGACGGCGTGGGTGCACGGCGGCTACCACGGTCCGCAGGTCAACTGCGGGCTGTACGCGCCGGGCGCGGGCCCGTGCTACGACTGCGCCCGCGTCGCGGAGCGGGAACGCCGGGCGGCGCTGCCCCCGCGGACCTTCCCGGCTGCGGCGGAGCACTTCCGGCCCCAAGCGGCCAACGCCGTGTCCGCCGGGGTCGCGGGCCAGCTGGCCGCGCACGCCACGCTGAGCCTCATCACTGGGGCGCCGAAGCTGCGGACCAATTGCGAGTACGGGTTCAACCTCGTCACCCTGCAAGACAGCTTCGCGCTCGGCCCCGAGGAACCCCGGCCGGATTGCCCGACCTGCGGGTGAGGTCACGGCGTCAGGTCGCGGACCCGGGCACGCAGGGTCTCGGCGCGTTCCGCGTCGAGGGGGTCGAGGAGCGCGGCAGCCTCCTCGAGGCAGTCTGCCGCGCTCAGCGCTTCTCCGGTGTGCTCGAGCGAGGTCGCCGCCGTCTCGAGGGCCTCGGCGAGCAGCGCCTCGGTGCCCGCGAGCGCCCGGTATTGCGCGATGGCTGACGTCGTGTACTCGAGCGCCGTGTCGTGGGCCTGGAGACCTTGCAGCGCAATGGCCACATCGCACCGGGCGTAGGCCTCGCCGACCGCGTCGTCGGCCTCGCGGCGCAGCACGAGCTCGCGTTCGGCGTGCACGCGAGCCTGTGCGAACTCACCCAGCCGCACGTTGATCCGGCTGAGATTGCACTCCACGACGGCTTCCGGACGCGGGCCCGCCCGCCGGGCCAGCGGCAACGCCGCGAGGTAGTGATCCCGCGCCTCGGCATAGCGCTGTTGCAGGAGGCGGATCTGCCCCAGACCGGTCAGGGCCACCTCCTGCCGGACGGCGTCGCCGAGTTCCCGCGCCAGCACGAGCTGGCGGCCGAAGTCGGCTTCGGCGTCGTCCCAGCGGCCCAGGTCCGCGAGCGTGTCACCGCGGAAACCGAGCAGGAAGGCCTCCGCGGCCCGATCCCCGGCCGCTTCCGCGGCACGGAGGCCGAGGGTTTCGGCTTCGAGGCGCACCGACCACAGGGCGCGCTCGCGGAGGCTCAGGAACCGCGCGGCCGCCGCCAGAACGACCGCGGTCCGGTGCGTGCCGGCCGAACGCAGGACCGCCAGCAGGTTCGCCTGCTCGGTGTTCAGCCACGCGACGGCCTCGGCGCGGTCGGCGAGCGGCACGTCCGGGCCCACCGGAGGCAGCTCGATGGCCGGGGCTTCGAGACCGGGGAAGACCAGCCGGTCGGCGGCCTGCGCGGTGCGGGCGTACCAGGTGACGAGCCGGGACACGGCCTCGCGCCGGCTGTCCGGGTCGTCGTCCCGTTCGGCGCGGTGCGCCGCGTAGGCGTGCAGCAGGTCGTGGCACCGGTAGCGCCGGCTCCCGATGGACTCGACCAGATGTCCGTCCGCCAGCGCTTCGAGCACCCGGTACGCCGTGGCGGCGTCGACCCCGGCCACCGCCGCGGCGGCCGGCACCCCGAACTCGGCCCCGGGATGCAGGCCCAGCCGCCGGAAGACGCCGGCGTGCTCGGCCGGCAGCCGCGCGTACGACCAGTCGAACACACTCCGCACGGCACTGCGTTCGTCTCCGCTGCTGCTCAACACGTCCAACCTGTCCGCGCCGCCGGCGATGTCCGCCACGACCTCGGCGACGCTGGTGTGGCGGCGGGTGGCGATGCGGGTGGCGGCGATCCGCAGCGCGAGGGGCAGCCGCGCGCACGCCTCGACGAGGTCGGCGACGGCGCCGGGCTCGGCGGCGACCCGCGCGGGCCCGAGGATCCGGCGGAGCAGCACGCGGGCTTCGTCCGGGGTGAACAGGTCGAGGGTGACCTGGCTGGCGGCTTCGGCGACGAGCAGCCCGGTCAGGCTGGCCCGGCTGGTGACCAGCACGACACAGCCGGGGGAGCCGGGCAGCAGCGGCCTGACCTGCTCGGCGGTGCCGGCGTTGTCCAGCACGATCAGCACCCGGCGGCCGGCGAGCACCGAGCGGTAGACGCTGACCTGGGCGTCCAGCTCGGCGGGCATCCGGTCCTCTTCGACGCCCAGGACGTGGAGGAACGACGCGAGCACGAGGTCCGGGCGCACCGGCGCGCTCGGGCCGTAGCCGCGCAGATCGGCGAACAGCGTGCCGTCGGGGAAGCGGTGTTCCACCCGGTGCGCCCACTGCACGGCCAGGGCCGTCTTCCCGACCCCGGCCGTGCCGTCCAGCGCCGAAATGACCATGGCGGCCGGGTGGTCCTCGTCGGCGAGCAGGAGGTCGTCCAGCCGGGCGAGCTGGTCGTCCCGCCCGGCGAAGTCACGCACCGCCGGAGGCAGCTGGCGGGGCACCGGCAGTTCCTGCCGCGGCACGGCGGGCGCCAGTACGACCTGCCCGATCGAGCCTGCCTGCACCACGGAACCGGCGACGGTGCCGGGCACCTCGTTCGTCACCTTCGTGCCGTGCTCGTGCCCCGGTTCGTCGACCATCGCCGTACCCCAGCCCGCAACCCACCAATCGAACTTCCGGTGTACCGCACAACCCCCGGTCCATGAGCGGGATGTGACACGGTCGACGCTCAGCGTCACCCGTCCGCGCGGCGCTCGGGACGGTTCTCCCCGGCCCACGTACCCTGGCTTGGTGCGTACCCGGCCCACCCTTTCCTGGACGTCGGCGGACGCGCCGCTGCCGCGGACGTCCAGCCTCGACGAGCTGACGAGCGTCGTGGCGCGCGGGCGGGTCGCCGTGCTCAGCGGGGCCGGGTTGTCCACCGAATCCGGGATTCCCGACTACCGCGGCGAGAGCGGCAGCCTGCGCCGGCACACGCCGATGACCTACGAGGAGTTCGTCACCAGCGCCGAAGGGCGGCAGCGGTACTGGGCGCGCAGCCACCTCGGCTGGCGCACGATCGCCCGCGCCGACCCCAACGACGGCCACCGCGCCGTGGCGGCCCTGCGCGAAGGCGGTTACGTCTCCGGCGTCATCACGCAGAACGTCGACGGCCTGCACCAGGCGGCCGGCACCGCGGACGCCGTCGAGCTGCACGGCAGCCTGGACCGCGTCATCTGCCTGGACTGCCACCGCACCAGCCCCCGGATGGAGCTCGACCGGCGGCTGCGCGCGGCCAACCCCGGCTTCACCGGCGCGGCCACCCGGATCAACCCGGACGGCGACGTCGACCTGCCCGCCGACGTCGTCCGCGGCTTCCGGCCGGTCCCGTGCGAGGCCTGCGAAGGCGTGCTGAAGCCGGACGTCGTGTTCTTCGGCGAGAACGTGCCGCGGCCGCGGGTCGAGCAGTGCTTCGGGTTGGTCGACGCCGCCGAGGCGCTGCTGGTGCTCGGCTCGTCCCTGACCGTGATGTCGGGGCTGCGGTTCGTCCGCCACGCGGCGAAGGCGGGCAAGCCGGTGGTGATCGTCAACCGCGGGGAGACCCGCGGCGACCGTTACGCCTCGGTGCGCGTCGATCGGCCGTTGGGGCCGGCGTTGACCGAGCTGGTCAGCCGGCTCGCCGAGGAGCGCGGCCGAACCGCGTGAGCAGCCGCTCCTGCCGGGACGCGCCGGGCGGGATCGGCGGCGGCTCGGCGAAGATGCCCGGGCCCAAGCCCGCGAAGATCGTGGCGTAGTCCTCGTCGATCCACGCGACCAGGTCCGGGTCGAGGGTCTCGTCGGTGCCGAGCGGGTAGTCGACGACGCGGTCCAGCGCGCCTTCCTCGGCGAAGGCGGCGGCGCAGGCCCGGACCGAGCCGGCGTACGCGGTGACGGGGTCGTCGCCGAGGGCGTCTTCGTCCCGCCGGGCAGAAATTCCTCGCGAGTCGCTCCGCGGAGGAGACCGATGTAGTTGAGGTTGCCGCAGGCCATGTGGTTGACCAGCGCCCGCACGTCCTGCTCGGAACACGGCGTCGGCACGCCCGGCTCGCGACGCCGTGCTCGCGGTTATCGGACGGAGTGGACGAACCGGTCCGGGCAGGTGGGGGGAACCTGGCCCGGACCGGCTCTGGCGACGGACCTCCACAGCCGGTCGTCGCCTGCAAGACGCGGCGGCGGCCCCGGTCGTTACAACGGCTGCAACCCGGTCCACGACCAGCGGGGCACCGGCAGCCCGGCGGGGACGTCGGCGGGCGGGCCGGGATACGTGAGCACCTCGGCCACCGCCCACTCCATGTACGCCCGCAGCGCGGCGCGGAACTCCGGGTCGGCGGGCAGGCCGGCGTCGTCCGCGGCCTGGACGAAGCATGTGACGAACCGGCGGCCGAGGTCGGTCATGTCGCCGTTGCCGGCGTGCATCCGGAGCATCGCCGTGTGGTCGCTGCACTCGCGGGAGAACCGCGGCGGGCCACCCAGCACCTCGGCCCAGTACCAGGCGAGCCGCTCGACGTGCCGCGGGTGCTGATCCTGCTTCGAGAACGGGTGGTTCAGCTCCGGGTCGGCCAGGCAGCGCTCGTGGTGGGCGGTGGCCAGCGCGCGGAACGCGGGGTCGCCGCCGGCGAATTCGTAGAGCGTCGGACGCATCCGCCGAGCCTGGCACGCCGGGGCGCCGGGGGCTAGCGCGCCCCGGCGGCCGCGCGTTCCGCGGCGGGGGAGAAGCCGCCCAGTGCGCCGACCGCCCGCTCGACGTCCTCGGTGACGAGGTCGTGGTTCAGCGCCCCGGCCGCGGCCGCGCCCTGGGCCGCGGCGATGATCACGGTCGCCCGCGCGTCGACGACGTTCCCCGCGGCCCACACCCCGGGCACGCCGGTCTTCCCGGACGCATCGACGTCGCCGTCGACATAGCCGAGGTCGCGCAGCAGCTGGTCGTGCGGGACGGTCCGGGTGCGGAGGAACAACGCGGCCCGCGGCACGAACCGGGCGCCGACCTCGATGCCGGTGAGGCGGCCGCCTTCGCGCCGGACGGCGGTGACGACGCCGTCGACCACGCGGATCCCGCGCGCGTCGAGCCGGTCCCGGTCCGCATCGGACGGTGGCTCGGTGTGCGCGAAGTACACCACGTCCGGTGACCACTGGCGGACCAGCAGCGCGTGCTCGACGCTCGCCGGCTCGGTGCCCAGCACGCCGAGCGGCTGGTCGCGCAGCTCGTAGCCGTGGCAGTACGGGCAGGTCATCGCGTCGGTGCCCCAGCTCTCCCGCAGGCCCGGGAGGTCCGGCAGGTCGTCGTGGACGCCGGTGGCGACCAGGACGCGCCGGGCGGTCAGCTCGCGGCCGCTCGCCAGCCGGGCCGTGAAGCCGTGGTCCAGCCGGGTCACCCGGTCCTCGAGGAGTTCCACGCCGTAGCCGCGGAGCTCGCCGCGGCCGATTTCCAGGAGTTCGGACGGCGGCAGGCCGTCGCGGGACAGGAAGCCGTGCATGTGCGACGCCGGCGCGTTGCGCGGTTCTCCGCCGTCGACGACCGCGACGCGCCGCCGCGCCCGGCCCAGCATCAGGGCGGCGCTGAGACCCGCGGCGCCGCCACCCACCACCAAGACGTCGAAGCTGTTGTTTTCGCTCATGCCGCCACCATGAACCCGGCTTGGCGAATCCGACAACTAATGTTGCCGATTCCGGGACAAGCGGTTTTCCTGGAGGCATGACGGACGCGATCACCCAGGCCCTCGCCGAGGTCGGCCCCCGCCTCAAGCGGGTCCGCACGCAGCGGCGGGTCACCCTTGCCGACCTGTCGGAGGCAACGGGTATCTCGAAGAGCACGCTCTCCCGGCTGGAGTCCGGGCAGCGCAAGCCGAGCCTGGAGCTGCTGCTGCCGATCGCCCAGGCCCACCAGGTGCCCCTCGATGAACTGGTCGGCGCGCCGGAGGTCGGCGATCCCCGCGTCCGGCTGACCGCGCGCCGGATCCCGCGCCACAACGGCGCGACCATGACGGTGCTGCCGCTGACCCGCCAGCCGGGCGCGCCGCAGGCGTTCAAGATGATCCTGGAGCCCGAGACGGGCGAGCCCGATCCCCAGGTCCACGAGGGCTACGAGTGGCTGTACGTCCTGTCGGGCCGGCTGCGCCTGATCCTGGCCGACCGCGACATGACGCTGGGGCCGGGCGAAGCGGCGGAGTTCGACACCCGCCTCCCGCACTGGTTCGGCGCGGTCGACGGCCGGCCGGCGGAGATCCTCAGCCTGTTCGGCAAGCAGGGGGAGCGGCTGCACCTGCGGGCGAAGTCGCGTTAGCCCAGTTCGCGCTGCATCAGCAGGGTGTCGAGCCAGCGGTCGTGCTTGAAGCCGACCCGCCGCAACACGCCCGCGTCGGTGAAACCGGCCGCCCGGTGCAGGTTCCGCGACGCCGGGTTGCCGGAGTCGACGATGACCGCGATCGCCTGCCGGGCTCCGGCTTCCTCGCACCGCTTGAGCAGGGCGTCGAGCAGCCGCCGCCCGTGACCCTGGCCGGCCGCCCGGGGTGCGAGGTAGATCGTCGTCTCCACCGAGTACCGGTACGCCGGCTTGGGCCGCCACGGCGCGGCCAGCGCGTAGCCGAGGATCTCACCCTCCTCGGCGAGGACGAGGAAGGGCCACGTGCGCTCGCGGATCTTCGCCCGCCACTGCTGCGCGGTCGGCGGCGTGGTTTCGAAGGTGAAGACCGAATCGGTGACGTACGGCGAGAAGACGGCGGCAATGCCTTCGGCGTCGGCCTCCGTCGCTTCCGCTATAGTGGACATGGTCGCTATTATAGAGGAATGATCGATCCGGGAGCGCTCGGCCGTCACCTGCACGAACTGCGGGTGGGCCGCGGGCTGGCGTTGAGCGCACTGGCCGGGGCGGCGGGCGTGAGCGTCAGTATGCTGTCGGCCATCGAGCGCGGCGAGAAGACGCCGACGGTCGTGGTGCTGTCCCGGATCGCCGACGGCCTCGGGCTGTCCCTCTCCCGGCTGCTCGCCGACCTGGAGAGCGACCGGGTGCTCGTCCGCCGCGCGGCGGAGCAGGACCACATCGCCGAACCCGGCGGCTGGCACCGCACCGTGCTGACCCCGGTCGTCCCCGGCGTCAACTTCGAGTGGATCCGCACGACCCTGCCCCCCGGGTGCGACGCGGGAGCTTTTCCGGCGTACGCCCCGGGATCGCACGAGTTCGTCGCCGTCGAATCGGGCGAGCTGAGCCTCGGTGCCGGCGACGCCGAGTACGTCCTCGCGGCGGGCGATTCGGTGTACTTTCCCGCCGACGTCACGCATTCCTACGCGAACCGCGGCAAGAAGCCGTGCGTGTACTTCGTTGCGGCCCTGATCATGCGGCCGCGCGCGAAAACCGGGTGACACGGCCGCGAAAGCCGTGTCATCCTTCGGATCATGTTCCCCGTGTCCGACAGCGCGACGCTCGCAGGCCTGTCCCTGCCGAGCGCCCTGCCGGCACGGCTGACCGGCGCTCGAAGCTGACCCTTCCCCGATTTCCCCCGCCCTGGGCGCGAAACCGCCGGGGGAGGGTCGACGCGCTCCGCCCGGTTTCGCGCAGTTCCGTTCCAGCGCAGGGAAAACCCATGACCAAGCAACAGTACGTGCGGACCAAGCCGCACCTGAACATCGGCACGATGGGGCACGTCGACCACGGCAAGACCACCCTCACCGCGGCCATCACCAAGGTCCTCGCCGAGCGGGGTGGGGCCGACTTCGTCGCCTTCGACCGCATCGACCGCGCACCGGAGGAGATCGAGCGCGGCATCACCATCAACATCGCGCACGTCGAGTACGAGACGCCGACCAGGCACTACGCGCACGTCGACATGCCCGGGCACGCCGACTACGTCAAGAACATGATCACCGGCGCCGCCCAGCTGGACGGCGCGGTGCTCGTGGTCTCGGCCCAGGACGGCGCGATGCCGCAGACCCGCGAGCACGTCGTCCTGGCGCGCCGGATCGGCGTCGAGCACCTCGTCGTCGCGCTCAACAAGGCCGACGTCGCCGACGACGAGGAGCTGCTCGACCTGGTCGAGCTCGAGGTGCGCGAGCTGCTGACCCGGTACGGGTTCGACGGCGACGCCGTGCCCGTGGTCCGGGTTTCCGGGCTGCGCGCGCTCGCGGGCGACCCGCGGTGGACGCAGCGCGTCCTCGACCTCCTGGAGGCCGTCGACGAGCACGTGCCGATCCCGCCGCGGCGGCTCGACCTGCCGTTCCTGATGCCGATCGAGAACGTCCTCACCATCACCGGCCGCGGCACCGTCGTGACCGGCGCGGTGGAGCAGGGCACCCTCGCCGTCGGCGACGCGGTCGAGGTGATCGGCCTCGGCCCGGCGGTGACCACCGTGGCCACCGGGCTCGAGACGTTCGGCAAGCCGATGGACCGCGCCGAGGCGGGCGACAACGCCGCGGTGCTCCTGCGCGGGGTCAAGCGCGGCGAGGTCCGGCGCGGCCAGGTCGTCTGCCTGCCGGGCAGCGTCCGCCCGCACACGCGGTTCCGCGCGGACGTCCACGTGCTCTCGGCCGCCGAGGGTGGCCGGCGGACACCGTTCGCGGCGAACTACCGGCCGCAGTTCCACTTCCGCACCAGCGACGTCGTCGGGGTGGTCGCCCTCGCCGAAGGCGTCACCGTCGTCCGGCCGGGCGACGCCGCGGAGCTGACGGTCGAACTCGGCCAGCCGGTCGCGATGAGCCCGGGCCTCGGGTTCGCCATGCGCGAAGGCCGGCTGACCGTCGCCGCCGGCACCGTCCGCGAGGTGCTGGACTGAAGATCGGGCTCGTCCCCGCCCACGGGCGGGGGCGAGCTTGACTCATCCGATCATTTGCTCTTAGCTGAACACGCATCCCGATCCGCCGTCGGAAGCGCGGGCTTCCGCCATGGCGAGATTAGGGAGACTTCGTGGGAAGAGCGTTGAGCCGCCGCCGTGCCGTCGTCTGGGGAGCCGCGGGCGCGGCCCTGCCATTGGTCGGATCTCCGGTGGCCGAAGCCGAGGAATTCGGGAACCAGCCGGGCCGCTTCTTCGACGTCACGAAGTTCGGCGCGAAAGGCGACGGCCGCACGATCGACACCGCGGCGATCAACCGCGCGATCGACGCGGCCGCGACCCGCGGCGGCACCGTGTACTTCCCGGCCGGGACGTACGCGAGCTATTCGATCCACCTCAAGAGCAACATCGCGCTGTACCTCGGCGCCGGCGCGACGATCCTGGCCGCCGCCCCGGCCGGCGGGCGGGGCTACGACCCCGCCGAACCGGGCGCGGGCAATCCGTACCAGGACTTCGGGCACAGCCACTGGCACAACAGCCTGATCTGGGGTGAGAACCTCGAGAACGTCACCATCGAAGGGCCCGGCAAGATCGACGGCCAGGGCCTGGTCGCCGGCGGCAGCGCGGAATCGGCGCCGCTCAACGGGAACAAGGCGATCGCGCTCAAGCTGTGCCGCAACATCGCGATCCGCGACATCACCATCGTCAACGGCGGGCACTTCGGCATCCTGCCCACCGGCGTCGACAATTTCCGCATCGAAGGCCTGGTGATCGACACCAACCGCGACGGCATCAACATCGACTGCTGCAAGAACGTCCGGATCGCCGGCACGACGGTCAACTCGCCGAACGACGACGCCATCGTCTTGAAGAGCTCGTACGCGTTGAACCAGGTGCGCGACACCGAAAACGTCACCATCGACAACTGCTTCGTCAGCGGCTACGACCTCGGCACCCTCGTCGGGGGCACGTTCAAGACGTCGTCCTACGGCCGCACCGGCCGCGTGAAGTTCGGCACCGAGTCCAACGGCGGCTTCCGCAACATCGCGATCTCCAACATGGTCTTCGAGCACTGCCGCGGCCTGGCACTGGAAACGGTGGACGGCGGCCGGCTGGAGGATGTCACGATCAGCAACCTGACCATGCGCAACGTCCAGATGCCGCTGTTCCTGCGCTTGGGCGCGCGGATGCGCGGGCCGGCCGGCATCCCGGTCGGGTTCCTGCGCCGGGTGAGCATCAGCGACGTCACGACGATCGACGCGGACCCGCGCTACCCCTCGTGCCTCGCCGGGATTCCGGGCCACCCGATCGAGGACGTCAAGCTGAGCAACATCCGCCACCACCTGGCGGGCGGCCTGACGCCGGGGGACGCCGTGCCGAACCCGCCGGAGCTGGAGACCGCGTACCCGGAGCCGTCGATGTTCGGCACGCTCCCGGCGTACGGCTTCTTCGTCCGCCACGCCCGGGGAATCAGCTGGGACAACGTCGATGTGCGCTTCGGCAAGCCGGACACGCGCCCGGCGTTCGTCCTGCGGGACGTGGCCGACGCCGACGTGCACCACTCCCGCGCCGAGAAGGTGGCGGGCACGCCGACGTTCGTCCTCGACGCCGTGGACGACTTCCGGGTGAGCGACGGCCGCCCGGTGCCGGAAGCCCGGGTCGACCACGCGGATCACCAGGAGCTGTAGGGACTTCCGGCCGGGTCCTGGCGCCGCCGCGGGACCCGGCCGGTCAGCAGCCGGTCAGCGGCCGCGCAGCTTCGGGCGGGCCAGGCCGACCACGGAAATGACGATCAGGGCCACCGCGGCCACCGCCGCGATCACCGTCAGGACGGGCGCCCGGCCTTCGGTGCCGGTCAGGGTGAGGATGCTCGAGACGAGCAGAACCGCCCCCACGCCCAGGTAGAGCCAGCACAGCGAAACCGTGGCGGGGATGAAGTGCCAACGCCGGTCGGCCATCGAAACCTCCTCGATCGGGTGCTTTCCGGAACTGCCCCGATCCGGAGTCGATCAAACCGGCGGGAATCCGCCGTGACCCGCGCCCGGCGAGCAAGCCGTTGCAAACCTGCGAGCCCGCGCGAGCCGCCGCCGGTTTCACTGGGCCGCATGAACGCACCAGCGCCGCGGTGGCCGGCCGTCTTCGCCGTCACCGTCGGGATCTTCGCCATCGTCACCACGGAAATCCTGCCGATCGGGCTGCTGACGCCGATCGCGGCCGGGTTCGGCGTCTCGGCCGGGACCGCCGGCTGGACCATGACCGTGCCCGGGTTCGTCGCCGCGGTCGCCGCGCCGGTGGTCACCGTCGCGGCCGGCTGGCTCGACCGGCGCGTGATGCTGGGCGGCCTCCTGGTGCTGCTCGCGGCCGCCGGCTTCCTCACCGCCGCCGCGCCCGCGTTCTGGGTGCTCCTGGCCGGCCGGTTCCTGGTCGGCGTCGTCATCGGCGGCTTCTGGTCGATCGGCGCCGGCCTGGTACCCCGGCTCGTCGGGACCGCGGCCGCCGCGCGGGCGACGTCGGTCATCTTCGCCGCCGTGCCCCTCGGATCGGTGCTGGGCGTGCCGCTCGGCACCCTCGTCGGTCAGCTCGCGGGCTGGCGGACGGCGTTCCTCCTGCTCGGCGTCCTGAGTTTCGGAACAGCCGCGGCCCTCGTGCAGCTGGCCGTCCTGAGTGGACTCCTGCGGCGGCGCGGTGTCCGAAATGGACCATTGGTGACGTTCCTCGTGGTCCTCGCCGCCTTCGGCACCTACACCTACGTCACGCCGCTGCTGCGGGACGTCGTCCGGCCGGAGGTGCTCAGCGCCTACCTGCTGGCGTACGGCGTCGCCGGGATCGCCAGCACCTTCCTGGCCGGTCGGTACCGGACCGGCTTCGCGCTCGCGGCCACGCTGATCGCGGTGGCGGTCTTCGCCGTGGTCGACGCGGTGTCGGTGCCGGCCGTGATGACGTGCGGGGGAGTGGCCGCCCTGCTCGCGGCGGCGGTGATTCAGGGGGCGCGCCGCACCGGCGGCCCGGCCGGCGGGACGCCGAGCCGCTCCGCCTCGCGGTAGCGGTCGTCGAGGACGCACCCGACCGTGTCGCAGTCTCGACGTTCCGCTGGTCGGAACACAAGCCTGTCCTGACCCGGCGGCCCGGTGCGACGGTCGGGACATGGCTCCCGTGATGGCGGCGATCGTCGGCCCCGGCAACATCGGCACCGATTTGCTGGCGAAGCTGCGACGCAGTGAAGTGATCGAAGTCGGGTACGTGGTCGGCGTGGTCGAGTCGGACGGCCTCGAGCGCGCCCGCGCGCAGGGGATCGCGGCGTCGGCCGAGGGCGTCGACTGGCTGCTGCGCCAGGATCCCCTGCCGGAACTCGTGTTCGAAGCGACGTCGGCGAAGGCGCACGCCGCGAACGCGCCGCGGTACGAGGAAGCCGGCCTCCAGGCGATCGACCTGACCCCGGCGCACCTCGGGCCGATGGTCTGCCCGCCGGTGAACCTCGGCGCGCACCTCGACGCGCCGAACGTTTCGATGATCACCTGCGGCGGCCAGGCCACGATCCCCATGGTGCACGCCGTCTCCCGGGTCACGCCGGTGCCGTACGCGGAGATCGTCGCGTCGGTCGCCTCGCGCGGCGCGGGGCCGGGGACGCGGGCGAACATCGACGAGTTCACGCGCACGACGTCGCAGGCGGTGGCCGAGATCGGCGGGGCCGGGCGCGGCAAGGCGATCATCATCCTCAACCCGGTCGAACCGCCGATGATCATGCGGGACACGGTGTTCTGCGCGATCCCGCTCGACGCCGACCGCGAAGCCGTCACGGCGTCGATCCACGAAATGGTCGCCGAAGTGCAGAAATACGTGCCCGGCTACACGCTGCGCGCCGATCCGCAGTTCGACGACGCGCGCGAAGACTGGGACGGCAACGCACGGGTCGGCATCTTCCTCGAAGTCCGCGGGAACGGCGACTACCTGCCGGAGTACGCCGGGAACCTGGACATCATGACCGCCGCGGCCGCCCGGGTGGGCGAGCTGATGGCCCGCGCGAAGCAGGAGGTTTCCGCATGACCCGGCCGGATCTGCGCCACGACGTCCGGATCGTCGACACGACGCTGCGCGACGGCAGTCACGCGATGGCACACCGGTTCACCGAGCAGCAGGTGCGCGACACCGTGCGCGCGCTGGACCGCGCGGGGGTCGAGGTGATCGAGGTGACCCACGGCGACGGCCTCGGCGGCTCGTCGTTCACCTACGGCTTCTCCGCCGTCGACGAACTCAAGCTGATCTCCGCGGCCCGCGAAGAGACGAAGCAGGCGAAGATCGCGGTGCTGCTCGTGCCGGGGATCGGCACGGCGGAGGACCTGCAGCGCGCCTTCGACGCGGGCGCGGAGATGGTCCGGGTGGCGACGCACTGCACCGAAGCCGACGTCTCGCCGCAGCACTTCGGCCTGGCGCGCGAACTCGGCATGGAGACGGCCGGGTTCCTGATGATGGCGCACCGGACGCCGCCGGAAGACCTCGCGAAGCAGGCCCGGATCATGGTGGACGCGGGCTGCCAGGCGGCGTACGTGACGGACTCCGCGGGCGCGTTGCTGATGCACGAGGCCCGCGCTCGCTTTGAAGCGCTGGTCGCCGAGGTCGGCGACACGGCGTGGGTCGGCTACCACGGGCACCAGAACCTCTCGCTCGGCGTCGCGAACTCGGTCCTGGCGTACGAGGCGGGCGTCCGGTACATCGACGGCTCGCTGTGCGCGCTCGGCGCCGGCGCGGGCAATTCGCCGACGGAGGTCCTGGCGGCGGTGTTCGACCGCCTGGGGATCGACACGGGCCTCGACGTCGGCGGCCTGCTCGACGCGGCGGAGGAGGTCGTGCGCCCGTACCTGCACCGCTGGCCGAAGATGGACCGCAACGCGATCGTCCAGGGCTGGGCCGGGGTCTACTCGAGCTTCCTGCTGCACGCGGAACGCGCGGCGGAACGCTACGGCGTCCCGGCCCAGGCGATTCTGCGCCGGTGCGGCGAGCTCGCGCTGGTGGGCGGCCAGGAGGACATGATCATCGACGTCGCGGTGCAGCTGGCGGCGGAGGGGTAGGCAACCGGACGGCGGCTCCGGGCGTGAGAAGGCCATGGAACGAATCCGGCTTGCGCTCGCGGCGGTATCGGTGACGGCTTGCCTTGCTGCGTGCGCGAGCCCGATCACGACCGCCTTGCCCCTGCTCACCCCGGCCAAGCCGGTCCCGCCGGTCCCGCCGGTGGCGGTCGCGCCACCGGCGTCACCCGTGAAGATCACGGCCGCCTGCCCGTTCCTCGGCCTGGCGGAGCTGCAGCAGCTCCTGGAGACCAGCGAAGACCTCATGGCGACCGAGCAGTCTGTCGAGACGGCCGTGCCCGACACCGAATTCCGGTGCCGCTACGAGGGCAAGTACGTCCACCCGTGGCTGCTCGACCTGTGGATTTCGTCCGCGGCCGGCTCCCTCCCACCGGAGGAAGCGATGAAGAACATCCGGAAGGACTGCAGCGGACCGGTGACTCCGGTGCCGGAGGCCGGCGAGGGCGCGTACTTCTGCGACCGCGCCGGCCTCGACCAGGCGGAGATGGTGGTGCTCGGCAAGCGCAGCCACGGCGAGAACCGCGTGGCGGTGGCGTACGTGCTCAAGCACCGCAAGGACGTCTACGCCCGCCTGGCGAAACTGCTCGCCGAGCGGCTCTAGGCCGGCGCGAACCGGTCCAGCGCGGCAAGCTTCCACCCGCGTTTGACGTCGCTCGCGCGGTGCCCGGACCGGTCGTCGACGAGCAGTTCGGCGCCCGGCCACGCTTCGGCCAGCTCCCACGCCGTCGTCACCGGGCAGCTGAGGTCGAGCCGGCCGTGGATCAGCACGCCGGGGATGCCTGCAAGGCGTCCGGCGTCGCGGATCACCGCGCCGTCGGCGAGCCAGCCGGCGTGCGCGTAGTAGTGCGTGGTGAGCCGGACGAACGCCAGCAGCGCGTCGTCCGGCGGTCCACTGTGGACGTCCGCGGTGGCGCCCGGTTCGAGGGACAGGACCGTTTCTTCCCAGGCGTTCCACGCGAGGGCGGCGCTGTCGCGCCGGTCCGGGTCGGCCATCAGCCGGGCGTAGGCGGCCACGACGTCGTCGTCCCCGGCGACGTCGCGGAAGCGTTGCCACGCCTCGGGGAAGAAGCGGCCGGCGCCGCGGTACAGCCAGTCGATCTCCGACCGGCGCGTGGTGCTGATCGCGCTGACCACGATTTCGGTCACCCGGCCCGGGAAGCGTTCGGCGTACACCAGGGCGAGGGTCGTGCCCCACGAGCCACCCGTCACCAGCCAGCGTTCGACGCCGAGGTGCTCCCGCAGCCGTTCGAGGTCGGCGACGAGGTCGTCGGTGGTGTTGTGCCGCAACGACGTCGCGGGATCGGCGGCGTGCGGACGGCTCCGGCCGCAGCCGCGCTGGTCCAGCAGTACGACGCGGTACCTGGCCGGGTCGAACATCCGCCGCATGCCGGGTGTGCAGCCCTGGCCGGGCCCGCCGTGCAGCACGACCGCCGGCTTGCCGTCCGGGTTCCCGCAGGTCTCCCAGTACACCTGGTGGCCGTCGCCGACGTCGAGCAGCCCGTGGGCATAGGGCTCGATGGGCGGGTGGAGGTCGATCACCCGCCCATCCTGCCCGGTACTCAGGCGGGTTCGCCGAACCACCCGCGCAGCGCGGCGTCGAGGCCGGCCGTCGAACCGTCCTCGCTCGCCCAGGCGATGTGCCCGTCCGGCCGGACCAGCACGCCGGTCAGGGCCGGCTCGCTGTCGCACTTCGCGGACAGCACGTTCACACGGCCGGCCCACCCGGCGGCCGTCTCGCGCAGGCCGGCGTCCTCGGCGAGGTCGAGCAGGAGCGCCTTGCCGTCGTGGAGGCGCTCGCCGAGCCGGGTGCCGTCGGCGAAGGCGAAGTCGGGGGCGGCGCGGCCGGTGAGGTCGTGCTCGCCGTCGATCGCGTAGCGGTGCAGGACGCCGGAGAGCTTCTTGGCGAGGTAGGTCGCGCCGTCGCCGGTGGCCAGCAGATCGGTCATGACTTGGCGCAGCGCCCTGATGCGCACGTCGCTGCGCATCAGCGCGACCTGCGCCCGGGTCCACTCGAGCACCCACTCGCCGATCGGGTGCCGCTCGGCCGTGTAGGTGTCGAGCAGGCCTTCGGGCGCCCAGCCCCGGATGGTCGCGGCGAGCTTCCAGCCGAGGTTGACCGCGTCGCCGATGCCGAGGTTGAGACCCTGCCCGCCGAAGGGGGAGTGGACGTGCGCGGCGTCCCCGGCCAGCAGCACGCGGCCCTGACGGTAGGTGGTCGCCTGGCGCGCGTTGTCGGTGAAGCGTGTCGCGCTGTGGACCTTCGTCACCCGGACGTCCGCCCCGGAGACCCGCCGGAAGCTGTCTTCGATTTCCTGCGCGGTGATCGGTGCGTCGCGGTCCTCCGGCGGCCCGTCGAACTCGACGGTGAGGACCCGCCCGGGCGTCGGGCCGTGGACGTAGAGCCCGCCGGGGCCGTGCTGCCACCCGGCGGGCAGGGCCTCGGCGCCGGTGAGTTCGGTGAGCGCCTGCCGCCCGGTGATGGCGGGGTCGGTGCCGGGGAAGTCGAAGCCCGCCAGTTTCCGCACCCGGCTCCGCCCGCCGTCGGCCCCGACGAGCCAGCCCGCGCGCACGGATTCGCCGTCGCCGAGGTACACGGTCACGCCGCTGTCGTCGGCGTCGAACCCGGTGAGCTCGGCCCCGCGCCGGATCTCGACGCCCAGTTCGGCGGCGCGCTCGGCCAGGATCGCCTCGACGGCCTGCTGCTGGATGACGACGACCCGGGCGGCGGGCCCGACGTCCCGGAAGGCGGGATCGTCGAAGTCGACCCCGCCCGAGGTCACCATGATCCCGGCGAAGTGCCCCACCGGAACGGCTTTGGGGCCACCCCCGCCCCGGGATTCGAGAAACTTCTGGATCTGCGCGAAGTTCTGCTGCACGACGGCGTCCATCGCGGGCAGCAGCCCCCGCCGGTAGAAGGCTTCGGCCGTGGTCAGGTTGACCGACCCGGCCTTGATCGTCTGGTCCGGCTCGGGCAGCCGTTCGACGACGAGCACGTCCACGCCCGCCAGCCGCAGTTCGCAGGCCAGCATCAAGCCGACCGGTCCGCCCCCGGAGATCACCACATCCCTGTTCATGGCTCCGATGATGCCGCGAAACTTTTACCGAGTCAAACTTTGAGCTTGGTCTATACTCTCTGCTCATGGCTGACCCCGGACTGCGCGAACGGAAGAAGCAGGCCACCCGCCTGCTGATCTCGAACGTGGCCACAGGCCTGTTCATCCAGCGCGGCTTCGAGGAGGTGACGGTGGCGGAGATAGCCGAGGCGGCGGGTGTCTCGAAGATGACGGTGTTCAACTACTTCCCGCGCAAGGAGGACCTGTTCCTCGACCGCCACGCAGACCGCCTGGCGGAGCTGACCTCAGTGGTCAGGGACAGGTCGGCGGGGGTGTCGCCGTGTGAAGCGTTGCGGCGTCACCAGCATGCGCTGCTGTCCTCGGGTCACCCGTTGTCGGGCGCGATCGCGGGCGGACCGGGCTTCTGGTGGGTGCTGACATCGAGCCCGGCGTTGATGGCGCGCTGGTACGAGCAGGAGCGCGAGATCGCGGAGGCCTTCACCTCGGTATTGGCGGAAGAGACGGGCGACGCCTTCCGCTCCCGCATGGTGGCCGGCCTGCTCACCACGGCGATCACGACGGTCTTCGCCCACGCCATGGGCCGCATCGTGGCGGGCGACGACGCGGAGCTGGTCCGGCAGGACCAGGTCGCGGTGATCGACCAGGCCTTCGACCTGGTGGAACACGGCGTGGGCGACTTCCCGCCGGGCGTTACGAGCGCTAATGTTCCCTAAGAAACTTTAGCTGGAGTAACGTGGTGCCTCCTCATACGGTGACGGAGTGCTGCCTCTCCTCCTGGCCGGGTTCGGAACCGGCCTCTCGCTGATCGTGGCGATCGGCTCCCAGAACGCCTTCCTGCTTCAACAGGGCTTGCGCGGTGGCGCCGTGGCGCCGTTGGTCGTCATCTGTGCCGTCTCGGATCTTGTTCTCATCGGGCTCGGGGTCAGCGGGGTTGGCGCCGTGCTGGAGCGGTGGCCGATGGCGATCGGGGTGATTGCCGTCGGGGGTGGGTTGTTCCTGCTCGGGTACGGGGTGCTCGCCGCGCGGCGGGCGCTGCGGCCGTCCGTGATGACCGTTGGGGAGGAGCGGACGCCGCTGCGGAAGGCGGTGGTTGCCTGTATTGCCTTCACCTGGCTCAATCCGCACGTCTACCTCGACACGGTGCTGCTGCTCGGCTCGGTCGCCGCCGCTCAGGGGGACGGGCGGTGGCTGTTCGGGGTCGGGGCCGGGGTCGCCAGTGCTGTCTGGTTCAGTGCGCTCGGCTTCGGCGCGCGACGGCTGGCCGGGGTGTTCGCCAAGCCCATGGCGTGGCGCGTGCTGGACGTCGTGATCGCCGTGACGATGACCGGCCTGGGAGTCGGCATGCTGCTCAGCCACGTGTGATCACCAGAGCGCCGACTCCGGCGGACGTTCCAGGTCCAGCAGGAACTCCTTGCGTTTCAAGCCGCCCGCGTAACCCGTCAGCTTCCCGCCTTTGCCGACGACGCGGTGACACGCCACCAGGATGCTCAGCGGGTTGCGGCCCACCGCCGCGCCGACGTCGTGGGGCAACGCCTGCAAGGAGCGCGCGAGGTCGCCGTACGTTGCCGTGCTTCCGTAGGGAATCGACGCGATCTCCGCCCACACCGCACGGTCGAAGTCGGGGCCCGTGGCCTGCGTCGAGACGTCGAATTCCGTGCGCTGGCCGGCGAAGTACTCCTTCAGTTGCCGGGCGGCCTCGGGGAACGCCGTGTCGTCGCGGTGGCCGAAGGTCGCGCGGTCCGGACGCGGCCAGTGGTTCGGGAAGTACAGGCCGGTGACGGTGTCGCCGTCGCCGGTCACGGTCAGCCGGCCGATCGGGGAATCCAGTACTGCGTGCTTCATGAGGTCTCCCAAGTTGTGCCGTCCGGGTGGGCGCCGCGCAGGCCCGGGACCGGGTAGCCGGCCAGCGCCGAGGTGGCGAAGGTTCGGTGTGGACTCCAGGACGTCGAGAGCTGCAACCGTCGCGCCATGCCCGCCCAGCCGGCCGGGGTGGCGCTGACGACCCACGCGTCCGGCTCCGGCGCGGCGAAGCGACGCGCCTGGCGCAGCCACGAGGCCGCCGCCTCGGGCCAGGTCACCGTCGCCAGCACCATGCCGCCCCACGTCGCGGCGATCTGCTCGCCGTCGGCGCGGGACGACGTGTCCGTGCCGATGACGATGTGCCGGGCCCGGCCGATCAGGCCGAGCAGCGCCTCGAGTTCGGGGGACGTCATGCTGCGTCGTGGAAGACGAGGCCGAGGGTGTGCCTGCGGCCCGAACGGACTGCGGAAACGCCGTGGCGGACCGGGGCCGCCGACCAGCCGCGGGCCGAGCGGACCGGCCGGTCGCGGGTGGTGAAGACGAGGCCGTGGCCCTGCGGGATGAGGGTCGCCGTGCCGCGGGACTGGGCGCGTGGCCGTTGTTCGACGAGGAGGAACTTGCCGCCGGTGTGGTCGATGCCCGGGTCGTTGAGGTTGATCACCACCTGCAGCGGGAACACCTTGTCGCCGTAGAGGTCGCGGTGCAGGGCGTTCCAGCCGCCGGTCTCGTACCGGAGCAGGATCGGCGTCGGCCGCTGTTGCCCCGCGGCGTGGCACACCGCCAGCCATTCGTCCAAAGTGGACGGCCACTCGGCGGGGCGGCCGAGGCGGATGGACCAGTCTTGCGCGATCGGCAGCAGGCGCGGGTAGAGCGCCTGGCGTAGGCGTTGGACGGGTTCCGGGAACGGCGAGGCGAAGTAGTGGTAATCGCCGTTGTCGCCGAAACGGTGACGGCGGAGGTTCACGGTCGCCCGGAAGTGTGATGGCTGGTCCCAGAGTGCGATGAGACGCGTGCACTCGGCCGGGGTGAGCAGCTGCGGCAGGAGCGCGCAGCCGTAGTCATCGACCTCGTCGGCCGCCGCGGCCCAGTCCGCCGCGGCGACGCGCTCTTCGAACGTTTTCATGATGCCTTCTTGGTCGGTGGGACTTGGGTGGTCATGCAGCTTTCGTGGGCAGGAGAACGCACTTGGATCCCGCGTGGCACAGTCGGCGGCGGGTTGAGCACGCGGTTTCGGCGACCGGCGCGGTCAGGCTGGAGGCGCGTGCTGTCGCGCCGCACCGGGGCGGCGGGCGGTGCGGCAATACGCGAGCACTACCGGCGGCGTGCCGGGTGCCTGGCCGGGGTCGTCGGCGGTCAGCGCGGCCCGGGCGGCGGCGTGGGCGTCACGCTGCCTCCAGGGTCAGCAGGGCTCGCTTGGCTTCCGGGCCGCCTGCGTACTGGCCGTACGAGCCGTCCGAGCGGACTACCCGGTGGCAGGGCAGGACCACCGGTACCGGGTTCAGCGCACAGGCCGTGCCCACCGCGCGGACCGCCTTCGGGCTGCCCGCTGCCGCTGCTACCTGGGCGTAGCTTTCCGTGCGGCCGTACGTGATTTCTGCCAGGTGGCTCAGCACCGCGCGCCGGAAGCCGCGGGCCAGGCGGAGGTCCAAGGGGACGTCGAAGGCTTGCCGCCGGCCGGCGAAGTACTCCTCCAGCTGGCGGGCCACCGGCTCCAGGCGGGCCGGGGCCCGGAGGATGCGGGGGCTGATGGCCGCCGCCAGCTCGGCCAGGACCGCGTCGTGATCCTGGCGGTCGAAAGCCACCTTGACCAGGCCCTGCTCGGTTGCCGCCAGCAGCAGGGGGCCGACCGGTGAGTCGACCGTGTCGTAAGCGACGTCCAGCAAGCCCTGGCGCGCCGCGTCGGCGACCAGCCGCTCGTGCATCACGCTCGAATCGAGCAGGATCTCGTCGCCGAAGAACTGGAACATGTCCGTCATGAGTGCGCTCCTTCCAGGGGGTAGACGGCCCGCAGCGACTTGACGCCGTCGGCGGCCGCGCGGCGGGCGGCCTCGACCGTGCCTCCGGTGATCTCCGCGATTTCGCGGTACGGCAGCCCGGCGAGGTAGTGGTAAGCGACGGCGATGCGCTGCTTGTCCGGCAATCTCGCCAGCGCGTCCCACAAGTCGCCGTTCCACGCGGCCGCGCCTCCTGGCCGGTCCGGCACCTCCTCGACCGGGATCGGGCCGCGGGCCTGCGCGCGGGTGACGTCGACGGCCTTGCGGTGCGCGATCGTGACGAGCCACGCCTGGACGTTCGCGTCCGCGGGCAGCTCCGGGTACGCCTTCAGAGCCGCCAGGAAGGTCTCCGACCAGGCGTCTTCGGCATCGGCCGGCCCGAGCACGGCCCGGCAGACCCGGAGGACCATCGGCCCGTGCTCGGCGACGACTTGCTCGAACGGTTTCACGATCACATGAGGTAGACGTCCGGGGGCGGCGAAACGTGAGGTCACAATTTCGCGGTGCCGGTCACGACCGTCGCGCCCAGGTCGTCGCAGGAGTGCACAAGCGGCGACAACCCCGCCGCAGCAAGGATTTCCGCCAGCACCGGCGCCTGCCGCTCGCTCGATTCGATCAGCAGCGTCCCACCCGGAGCGAGCCACTCCGGCGCACCCGCGGCGACGCGCCGGGCGAGATCCAGGCCGTCCGCGCCGCCGTCGAGCGCCACCAGCGGCTCGTGCAGGCGAGCTTCCGGCGGCATCGTCGCGACGGCGTCCGAAGGCACGTACGGCACGTTCGCCAGCAGGACCGAGACCCGGCCGCGCAGGGACGACGGCAGCGCGTCGTACAGATCGCCCTGGTACACCGCGCCATCCGGCAGGTTGAGCCGCGCGCACGAAACCGCGTCGGGTGAGACGTCGGCGGCGTGCAGCTCACGCGGCGGGCACGCCGCGGCGAACGCGGCACCCAGCGCGCCGGAACCGCAGCACAGGTCGAGCACCACCGGGTCCGGCGGCGCGAGCGAGACGGCGACGTCGACCAGGAACCCGGTGCGGTGGCGCGGCACGAACACCCCGGGCCGCACGATGACGCGCCGGCCGTGGAACTCCGCCCAGCCCAGCAGGTGTTCCAGCGGCAGCCCGGCGACCCGCCGCTCGACGAGCACACCGAGTTCCGCGGGGGTGGTGGCCGCGGCGACCAGGAGCTCGGCCTCGTCCTCGGCGAACACGCAACCCGCGGCGCGCAGCCGGGAGACGACGGTGGAAGTGTCCAACAGGGAAGGAGCCTACAAGACCTGCACCGCGTCGCCGACGTTCAGCCCGTCGAAGAACGCCGCCGAATCGGCGTCGGTCAGGTGGACGCAGCCGTGCGAGGGCGCGTCGAGCGGCCCGGCGTGGAAGGCGATGCCGCCGGCGGCGAAGAACACCGAGTTGGGCATGTCGGTGCCGTACTCGCTGCTGCGGTGCTCGCGGTCCTTCCAGACGACGTGGAACGACCCGGCCGGGGTCGCCTGGTCGGGTGGCCCGAACCCGGCCGGGACCGGGCCGCGGACCACCCGGCCGTCCCGCAGCAGCCAGGCCAGCCGCTGCGCCAGGCTCACGCACGCGCCGGTCGTGACGGCGCACGGCGGTACGGGCGGGGGAGTGGTGCTCGTGGTGGTGACCGGCGTCGTGGTCACCGGCACCGGTTCGGCGATCGGGCTCGGCGTCGTGGTGCGCGGTGCCGAACACGCCGCCGTGACCAGCGCCGCGCCGAGCAGGAGCCCAACACCGGGTCTGCGCATCCGTCGTCCCCTCGCCGAAATCCCTGCCGGGGGTCAATACGGGTGAACGGCCCCGAAGGTTGAGCGCGAGAGGGTTACCCCGATGGGGCGACGGCTATTCCTGCGGGACCGTCACGACCCACCGGCCGGGACGCCGGCGCAGGTACCCCCACCAGTACAGCGCCGACACCACCAGGACACCCGCGGTGATGCCCAGGTCGAGCGCGCTCTGCTCGACCAGGACGTAGGCCAGCGCCGCGACGGCCAGCCCGGGTACGAGCGGCCACGCCGGCATCCGCCACACGTGCGGCTTCCGGTGCGCCGCCCGGCGCGCGCCGAGCGCGGCGGCCGCGACGCTCAGGTACAGCGCGACGACGGCGACCCCGGTGACGCCGCTCAGCGTGTCCACCGGCACGAAGCAGAGGACGGCTTCGGACAGCCCGGTCACCAGTGTCGCGACCCAGGGCGCGCCGAACCGCTCGCTCACCACGCTCATCGCGCGGTTGACCGGCGTCGGCCAGGCCTGGTCGCGCGCGGAGGAGAAGAGCACCCGCGAGTTCTGGATGACCATGACGATCACCGCGTTGACGATCGCCGCCGCGATGCACAGGCTGATCGCCACTCCGACCGCCGGCGAACTCCAGCCGGTGACCAGCGCGGTCAGGTCGACGCCGGCGAGCGCGGCGGTGTCCGGCACGGCGAGGGTGATCGCCACGACCGGCACCAGGATGACGACCGCGCTGATCCCGAGCGTCCAGAACACCGTCCGGGCGACGGTCCGGCGCGGCTCGCGCATCTCCTCGGCCAGGTACACGGCGGTGCTGAAGCCCTGCACCACGAACAACGCGACGGCGAGCCCGGTGACCACGGCGATCAGCCCGATCCCGCTCGTGCCGAGGCTCGGCTCGACCAGCACGGCCGGGCTCTGCGCGGTGTGCGTGAAACCGAGCAGCGACACAACGAAGATCGCGACGATCTCGATGACCAGGAAGATCCCGGTGATCCAGGCGTTCGAACGCAGGTTGAGCAGCCCCATCGCGGTGCCCGCGAGCATGACCAGCGCCCCGGCGACCGACGGGTCGACATCGACGACGGCGGCGAGGTAGTCGGCGACGCCGATCGCGATGATCGGCGGCACGACGAGGATGACGACGAACGACAGCATGAACGTCAGCCAGCCGGCGAACCGGTTCGCCACCGTGGTCACCATCGCGTACTCGCCGCCGGCGCTCGGC
This sequence comes from Amycolatopsis sp. NPDC003861, assembly GCF_053605405.1. Lineage (NCBI taxonomy): Bacteria > Bacillati > Actinomycetota > Actinomycetes > Pseudonocardiales > Pseudonocardiaceae > Amycolatopsis > Amycolatopsis sp. NPDC003861. Next base: position 8,455 of record NZ_JBSGJD010000006.1, on the reverse strand, counting down.
ACCAGCGTGCCCAGTTCGGAGTAGCAGAAGGCGATCCCGACGCAGAGCAGCACCGCGAGGGCGATCGCGAGCGCGGTGCCCGTGCCCAGGTCGGCGAACAGCGGGGGCACGAGGACGAACAGCGACGACGCCGGTGTCACGCAGCTGAGCGTGAGCAGGGTGCCACCGCCGACGCCGATGGACCGGGTGAGGGTCTTCTTCGGGGCCGTGGTGGTGGCGACGTCGGGCGGGGCGGGAGTGCGGGGCATCGGCGTTCCCTCCGGCCGGGGTGCAAGGTGCGACGGATGGAACAGCACTGATTCGGTGCTGTCAACCGGCCTTTGACGACCGAAATCGTTGTCCTAAGACCTTGGGGCATTCGGATTCAGTCACGCACCGTCACGGCGTGGCGGGTTTGCCTGGCATCCCCCGCGTCGGGGATGATCCGGGGCGTGAGCAGCCAGGACACGACCGGCCGGCCCGCCCCGCCGGTGCTCGACGACATCTCGCGGCAGATCATCGCGCAGCTGCAGGAGGACGGGCGGCGCGCGTACGCGACCATCGGCAAGGCGGTCGGCCTGTCCGAGGCGGCGGTCCGGCAGCGGGTGCAGCGGCTGTCCGACTCCGGCGTCATCCAGATCGTCGCCGTGTCGGATCCCTTGCAGGTCGGGCTGTTCCGGCAGGCGATGATCGCGATCACGGTCGACGGCCCGCTGGAACCGGTCGGCGACGCCCTGGCCGAAATGGACGAAATCGCGTACGTGATCCTCTGTGCCGGGCGTTACGACCTGCTGTGCGAGGCCGTCTGTGCCGACGACGAGGCGCTGCTCCAGCTGATCTCGACGCGGATCCGCGCGCTGCCGGGCGTCCGGCACGCGGAGGCGATGGTCTACCTCAAGCTGCGGAAACAGACCTACCAGTGGGGCACTCGCTGACCGTGACGACTAGATCCGAAGGTGTCGAGCGCAGAGAGATCATGAATTAGTCGTCGAAGTTCGTCTGGACGACTGAATCGCTTGCGCCTGGCGGCCGTCGCGTGCGATAACCAGGGCATGACCGCTACCGCCGATCTCGCCCAGGCTGCCCGCAGCAACCTCTGGATGCACTTCACCCGCCACTCCGCCTACGACGAGACCGACGTCCCGGTGATCGTGCGCGGCGAAGGCCCCTACATCTGGGATTCCCGGGGCCGGCGCTACCTGGACGGGCTCGCCGGGCTGTTCGCGGTCCAGGTCGGCCACGGCCGCGAGGAACTCGCGGAGGCGGCGGCGCGGCAGACGAAGCAGCTCGCGTACTTCCCGCTGTGGGGACACGCGCACCCGACGGCGATCGAACTGGCTTCGCGGCTGGCCGACGCGGCTCCCGGCGACCTGAACCGCGTGTTCTTCACCGTGAGCGGCGGCGAGTCCGTCGAAACGGCGTGGAAGCTGGCCAAGCAGTACTTCAAGCTCGTCGGGAAACCGGGCAAGCACAAGGTGATCAGCCGCGCGCTGGCCTACCACGGGACGTCGCAGGGCGCGCTGTCGATCACCGGCATCCCGGGCGCGAAGGCGGACTTCGAACCGCTGGTGCCGAGCACCCTGCGCGTGCCGAACACGAACTTCTACCGCGCGCCCGAGCACGCCGGCGACTACGAGGCGTACGGCCGCTGGGCCGCCGACCGGATCGAGCAGGCGATCGAGTTCGAGGGGGCGGACACCGTCGCGGCGGTCTTCCTGGAGCCGGTGCAGAACACCGGTGGGTGTTTCGTGCCGCCGCCCGGCTACTTCGCGCGCGTGCGCGAGATCTGCGACAAGCACGACGTGCTGCTGGTGTCGGACGAGGTGATCTGCGCGTTCGGCCGGGTGGGGTACGACTTCGCGGCCAAGCGGTACGGCTACCAGCCGGACATCATCACCACGGCCAAGGGCCTGACGTCGGGGTACGCGCCGCTGGGGGCGGTGCTGGCGTCGGAGCGGTTGATGGAGCCGTTCACGCGCGGCGCCACGACGTTCATGCACGGGTCCACCTACGGCGGGCACCCGGTGTCGTGCGCGGTGGCCTCGGCGAACCTCGACCTGATGGAGCGGGAGGACCTCTACGGCCACGTGCTGCGGCGGGAGGACGCGTTCCGGTCCACTTTGGACCGCCTGCTGGACCTGCCGATCGTCGGGGACGTCCGCGGGGCGGGCTTCTTCTACGGCATCGAGCTGGTGAAGGACAAGGCGACGAAGGAGTCGTTCTCGGCCGACGAGTCGGAGCGGGTGCTGCGGGGGTTCCTGTCGGAGGCGTTGTTCGAAGGAGGGCTGTACTGCCGGGCCGACGACCGGGCCGAGCCGGTGGTGCAGCTGTCGCCGCCGCTGGTGTGCGATCAGGCGGAGTTCGACGAGATGGAGGAAATCCTGCGGGAGGCGCTGACGCAGGCTTGGAAACTGCTGTAGGGCGGCGCCGCTTCTCGCCAACGGCAGGCTGACGCCCGGACTTGCACCCCCGCCCAGGCCTGCCCCGCCACCCCGATCCGAAGCCAGCACGCGGACGGTGGTGCCGGGTCAAGGCACGCTTTCCCGCCTTGACGCGGCGCTACCGGCCGTAGTGACAATTGCGGTTTCGGGGTGGTGGGCACCGACCCGCTTACTGGCCGACGCACCCGACACCGCGCAGACCGACTTCGCCGGAGCCGTGACCGAGGCCCGGGGCGTCCGCGGTGCCGCCAGGAGACCGGCTGCCGCCCGGCCCGATCGTGGCGGGGTCTGGCCTCCGGCCCCCGGTTTCCACGATACCGGGGGCCACCGACAGTTCCGGTCCTCCGGGCGGAAGCGCTGGCCCGATCGGGCGGGGAACTCGCGTTCCCGGCCTGAGCACGCCGTTCCTGAGTACCGTGGATCGCGGGGGGACCGGGGGAGCGGCCGGAGACCGGCCCGCCCGTGTCCGCGCCTGCCGGCCGCGCACCGGGAGGAGAAAGCCATGACCGTCACCACGGATCCGCCGCGGCTGCCGTTCCCGCGGCCGAACGTCCTGGAGATCGCGCCGCTGTTCCAGGTGCTGCGCCGGCAGGGGCCGGTGGTCGCCGTGACCACGCCGGCCGGGGATCCGGCCTGGCTGGTCACCGGGTTCGAGCAGGTGCGGGCCGCCTTCACCGATCCGCGGTTCGGGCGCTCGCACCCGGCTCCGGAGGAGGCTTCGGCGCTGTCCGACGCCGCCATTCTCAGCCGCCCGCAAGGCGACCACGAGACCGAGCACGCCGAGCACGCGCGGATGCGGCGGATGCTCGTGCCCGCCTTCTCCGCCAACCGGATCCGCCGGCTCGCCGGGCACGTGCAGGACCTCGCCGACGGCTGCTTCGACGCCATGGAGCGGGCACGCGTCGGCGACGGCCCGGTCGACCTGCACGAACACCTCTCGTTCCCGCTGCCGGTGCTGGTGATCTGTGAACTGCTCGGCGTCCCGTACGAGGACCGCGAGACCTTCCGGGTGCTGTCGGACCGGATGGGCCGGATGGACATCGGCGACGGCGCCGAAGCCGCGCTCGACGAGTTCACCGCCTACATGAGCCGGCTCGCCGCCACCAAACGGCGGAATCCCGGCCAGGACGTCGTCTCGGACATGGTCCGCGCGCAGGCCGGCGACCCGTCCTTCGGCGACGACGACCTCGCCCGCCTGGCCGCCGGCCTGCTGTTCGCCGGCCACGAGACGACGTCCAACCGGATCGACCTCGGCGTGCTCTACCTGCTCAGCGACCTCGCCCGCCGGGACGCGCTGGCCGCCGACCCCGACGGCCGCGTGCACGGCGTCGTCGAGGAAATCCTGCGGATGTCCGCCCCGAGCGGGCTCGGCGTGCTGCGGTACGCGCACGACGACGTCGAACTCGGCGGCGTCACGATCGCCCGCGGGGACGCCGTCGTGCTGGCGATCGCCGCCGCCAACCGGGACGAAACCGTGTTCCCGTCGGCGGAGACGTTCGACCCCGAACGCAAGCCCAACGCGCACGTCGCCTTCGCCTACGGTGGCTGGTTCTGCATCGGCGCCAGCCTCGCCCGCACCGAACTGCGCGTCGTCTTCGGGTCGCTGTTCCGGCGGTTCCCGGGGTTGCGCCTGGCCACCGGGGTCGATGAACTCCGGATCCGGACCAACCGTGTCACCGGGGGAGTGGACCGCGTGCCGGTCCTCTGGTAGACCAACGGCGGTCGTGAGCGGAGGAAAAGACGTGACGTTGTGGGACAAGCTCGGGATGGACGACAAGCTCATCAAGGTGCTCAAGGAGATCCCGCCGGGCCCGGACGCCGCGGACTTCGGCCCGGCCTACGTCACGATCCACCAGCTGGCCGTCGAGCTGGACCAGCGGTTCCCCGAGGTCCGCAAGCAGCTGGACGTCCCGCTGGGCGGCGGCGCGGCCCGGCACGCGGGCCTGGTCGAACTGCTCGGCAAGGAGCTGGTGGACAAGATCAAGCGCTACGGCGACGTCTACCCGATCGAAGCCGCGCAGCTGTCGTCGGTGCGGTTCCGGGAGGTGCGGCTGCGCGGCCCGGGCGGCCGGGACCTGGTCGGTGCTTCGAAGACCGACCTGCCGTTGATCCGCCTGCGGCCGAAGGACTGACGCGGTGCTCGTGCCGCCGCCGGTCCGGGTCCTGGTGGCCGAACGCGACCCGGCGGTACGAGCACGCCTGAGCACGGTCCTCGCCGAAGCGGATGGCATCGAGCTGGTGGGCGCGGTCCCCGACGCGACGGCGGCCCGTGTCACCCTTCGCCGGCGGCTGCCGGACGTGCTGCTGCTGGACCTGCGCCTGAGCCGGCCGGAGGAGTTCCCCCACCGGCCGGCGGTGGTGGCGCTGGCGACGTTCGACTCGGACGCGGGCATCCTGCGCGCCCTCCGCGACGGCGCGGCGGGGTTCCTGCTGCGCTCGGCCCCGCGGCGGGACGTGCTCAAGGTGGTCCGCTTGGCGGCGGACGGCCACCTGGTGCTGTCCTCGGACGTCTCCCGCCGTCAGGTGTCGGCGGCGACCCGGTTGTCCGGCCCGCGCGACGAACGGATGGCGGCGGTCGACCGGCTGTCGGCCCGCGAAACCGAAGTACTGACAGCGGTGGGCGCGGCACTGACGAACGCCGAGATCGCCGAGCGGCTGGAGCTGCCGGAGCCGGTGGTGCGGGAGTACGTGGCCAGGGTGGTGCGGAAACTGGGGTGCGCACACCGGACGGGGGCCGGGCTGCTGGCCTACGAGCGCGGGCTCTGCCGTGCAGGACTCGAAATCCCCTGATGGGGAACCCGGTGGCGCGGGCGGGCGAGCCCGCGCCACCGGTTCCGTCAGAAGCCCGCCAGCCCGTTCGGCACGCCGACCCCCGTCGGCGCGTCATAGCCCGGGCCCGCGACGCACAGGTAGTCGCCGCCGCACTTCTTGCCGCCGCCCGCCGGGTCGTTGTGGCCCGTCGTCACGTCGGTGAACGACCCCGCGTTCGCGTACAGGTCCGCCGGTCGGGTGACGCCCGCGTGCCCCGAACGGCCGATCAGGCCGGCGACGAACGGCGCCGAAGCGCTCGTGCCGCTGACCGGGAGCCAGCCGCCCGCGTCCGCGTAGTGGATCGCGATGTCCTCGGCCGCCGCCGATACGTCGGCGACCGTCCGCTTGCCGCAGTGGGTGTCCCGTTGCCACTTCGGCTTCGCGATGTACGCCGAACAGCCGCTGCCGCCGTAGGTCCACGCCCCGTCCGCCCAGCCACGCGGGGAGTCCGGGTCGCGGGCCAGCGACGTGCCGCCGACCGAGATCGTCGAGGCCAGCACCGCCGGGTAGCTCGCCGCCGTGAAGCCGGTGTCGCCGGAGGACGCCACCACCGTCACGCCGGGGTGCTGATAGTGGCTCGCGTACGCCAGCGCCGCACCGTTCTCCCGCGCGCCGTAGCTGTTCGACACCACCTTCGCGCCCAGCCGCACCGCGGTGTCGGCCGTCTCCGCCAGGTCGGCGAACCCAGGCGTGTTGCCCTCCACGACCAGGATCCGGCACGACGGGCACGCCGCCGACACCATCGAGACGTCCAAAGTGGACTCCATGGCCCAGCCGAAGTTCACCTCCGGCAGCGGCGCCGCGGCACCCTGCTGGTTCACCTTGCGGAAGCAGCCGTTCGCCGTCGTGCACGGCGGCAGGTCGTACTGCGCCCGGTAGGCGGCCAGGTCGGCCTCCAGGTTCGGCGCGTCGAAGGCGATCGAGATGCCGACGACGGTGTCCGACCCCGCCGAAGCAGGCAGTCCGTAGGCCGACGCCAGGTCGTCGGCGCCCCAGCCGGCCGGGCCGAAGGCGCGGGTCGCGCCCGGTGGGTAGGTGGTGAGGCAGCGCAGCACGCCGGGCTGTTCCGGACACGCCGCGCGCGGCCCCGGTGCGGCACTCGCCACCGGGGTGACCACGCCGGCGGCCGCCACCGCGGCGGCCAGCACTCCGAGCCATCTCCTGTGCACTGTGGACAGTCCCCTCATGACACGTAGACGTGGTAGGCGGCGGTGATCGTCTCGGCGATGGTCGCCCCGGCGGCGTCGGCGGCCGTGACGCGCAGGAAGACGTCGAGGCCGCGGAACGCCTCCGTCGTCGCGGTGAAGTCCGCGTGGAAGACGCCGTCGCCGCGGGCGGTGACGGCCGCGTCCTGCCAGGTCGTGCCGTCGGTCGAGTACTGCACGGTCGCGGCCGTCACCGGCGAACCGGTGCTCTGCTGCAGGTGCCCGACGGTGAGGTCCAGGCCCTGCGGACCGGAGACCGTGGACCCGTCCGGCCGCAGCCCGCCGACCAAGTACCCCAGCGTCAGCAGCGGTTCGACGCCGCAGTTCCGGTCCGGCCCGCCGTCCCCGCGGGCGCAGTACAGCGTCGGCGGCAAGGTGACGCCTTCGACGTGCTGCGACGGCCACGTCCATTCCGTGTGGCTCGCGGTGCTCTGGTGGTACATCGGCCCGGTGCGCCCGGCGTCGATGGTGAGCCCCAGCGTCGACGGCCCGGGCGCGACCTCCTGGGCGAATTCGGCCGCGTAGGCGCCCTGCGGGGTGCCTTCGGCCAGGGTCGTGCCGTCCTGGGTGAAGCGGTAGTGCCCGGTGATGGTGTCCCGCGGCTCGCCGTAGAAGCCGAAGCCGGTGTGACCCGGCTGGTTGTCGCTGAACGGCGTGATCGAGAACCGCAGCAGGTCACCGGCCCGCGTCGCGCCGGGGAGGGTGTACGCCCGGCCGTCGTCCAGCGGCAGCAGCGCCACGTCGCCCGCCGGGTGCAGCGGGAAGCGGTTCCAGTCCTCGGTGACCGAGGAGCCACCCCGGTAGGTGTGGAACGCCTCGTGCTGGCCGCCGGCCCAGCCGGGGAACGGCCCGGACTGGACGTACTTCGAGAACCCGCCGAACCACGCCAGGTCCGGCGACGCCGAGACGTACTCGGTCTGCTTGCGCGGCAGCTGGATCGGGTGCGACGGATGACCGCTGACGTCCTCGAACGTGAACATCCCGCTGCGCTGGCGCAGGCCGAGCGAGGAGTACTCGCTGAAGTAGGTGGCGTCGACCGCGGCGACGTCCTTCGCCGTGATCACGTACCGCTGCTGCGGAATCACGCCGATGCTCGCCTTCTGCAGCACGTATTCGTACGGTGTGCCCGGTCCGGGTGGGGAGACGAGCCTGCTGTACGGGTAGGTCTGCAACGCGCCGGTGCGCACCGGGACACTCGTCGGCGACACCGAAATCGGCACGCCGGGCCCGGCGTCGAAGTCGACGAGCAGCGCCGGCCCGGTCTTGGCGGCCCGGCGGAACAGGAAGCCGGTGTCGTCCAGCAGCGCCGGGCGCGGGGTCACCCAGGTCAGCTTGCTCGACGCCCGTTTCGCGTCGACGCGGACGGACGCGTCCGCCTTCACCGCGAACTCGGGCTGCGCACTGAACCGCAGCTCGGTCGGGTTGCCGTCGGCGTCGGTCGTCCAGAACACGCCGAGCGCGCTGTAGTTGCCGTCCGGCACGCTGAACTTGGCCGTGCCGCCGAAGAAGTAGTTGAAGTTCTCGTCCGGGGCGAGCGTGTCGCCGTCGTCGGTGTTGTAGAGGAACGCGATGCCGGTGTCGGCGGGCTTGCCCGCGATGTCGGTGGCGTCGAGCGACACCGTCCGCATCACCGATCGCGGCTGGGCCGCCGGCCGCTTCGGCGCTCCGGGCAGGGCGTAGCGGACGCCGTTCGCGAACAGGCCTTGGCCGCCGAACCGGCCGCGGGCGCTGTCTTCCTTGAACTGCCTGGCCAGCGCGGCGCCGAAGGTCGCGGTGTCCACCGGAGCCTTCGCGCCGGCCAGCAGCGCCTTGATGTCGAACAGGCTCAGGTCGAGCCCGCGCCCCAGGTAGGGCAACGCCGTGCCGGGCACCTCGTAGTCGCGGCCGCCGAGCCGCAGGTGCACGAGCGCCCGCGCCATGCCCTTGTCCGCGGCCGGCCGCACCTCGAACGTGTCCCGGCCGTCCGGGGTGGTCCCGACGGTGACCCGGTCCCCGGTGGGAAGCGTGACGGTCGGCGAC
>NZ_JBSGJD010000005.1:29383-92674 GCF_053605405.1 Amycolatopsis sp. NPDC003861 | reverse complement strand
GCGTTCGGTGCGTTGAACGCACCGAACGCCACATTGGGTGCGGTGGACGCACCCAACGCCACATTGGGGCGCTCGGGGCCGGGCCTTCATTGACGTCAGGAGGATTCGTGCGGGTTCGGCGAGTGGTGACGACCAGGGCGGGCGGCGCGTCACGGCCGCCCTACGACACCTTCAACCTGGGCGACCACGTCGGCGACGACGAAGGCAACGTCTACGCCAACCGCAAGCGCCTGGCGAGCGAGCTCGGCTTGGCCGAAGACAAGCTGGCCTGGATGGAGCAGGTCCACGGCCGCACGGCGACCGTCGTCGACGGCTCCGAGACCAGCGCGGCCGAAGCGACCGACGCCCTGGTGACGGCGACCCCGGGCGTCGCGCTCGTGGTGCTGGTCGCCGACTGCGTCCCGGTCCTGCTGGCCGACGCCGAGGCCGGGGTGGTCTCGGCGGTGCACGCGGGTCGCGTGGGCACCCGGGTCGGCGTGGTCCCGGCCGCGGTCAAGGCCATGCAGGAGGTGGGCGCCGAGCCGCACCGGATCGAAGCCCTGCTCGGCCCGGCCATCTGCGGCGACTGCTACGAAGTCCCCGCGGAAATGGCCGCCGACGTCGAGAAACACGTCCCCGGCAGCGCGTGCAAGACCCGCACCGGGACACCCGGGCTCGACCTGCGCGCCGGGCTCTGGCGCCAGCTCGCCGACCTCGGCGTCGGCAAGATCGGCGTCGACCCGCGGTGCACGAACGAGGACAAGACGCTGTTCAGCTACCGCCGCGACGGGACCACCGGGCGGATCGCCGGCATCACCTGGATCGAGGCATGACCGACCGCAAGGCCGAACTGGCCGAGAACCTCGCCGAGGTCGAAGCGCGGATCGCCGCCGCGTGCCGGGCCGCCGGGCGCGCCCGGGACGAGGTCAAGCTGCTCGCGATCACGAAGACCTTCCCCGCGTCCGACGTCGCGCTGCTGGCCGAGCTCGGCGTCACGGACGTCGGCGAAAACCGGGACCAGGAGGCCGGCCCGAAAGCCGCCGAAGTCCCCGGGCTGCGGTGGCACATGGTCGGCCGGCTGCAGCGGAACAAGGCGCGATCGGTGGTCGGGTGGGCCCACGAGGTGCAGTCCGTCGATTCCGCGCGGCTCGCCGACGCGCTGGGCAAGGCGGTGCGTGCGGTTCAAACCGCCCAGATACGTGACGAACCCCTCGACGTGCTGATCCAGGCCAGCCTCGACGACGATCCCGGGCGCGGCGGCTGCCCGCTTCCCGAGCTCGGCGCGCTCGCCGACCGGATCGCGCAGTCCGGGGAGCTGCGGCTTCGCGGGCTGATGGCCGTCGCGCCGCTGGGGGTGGACCCGGCCGCGGCCTTCGAACGGCTCGCTCGCGCGGGGGAGGCCCTCCGAAAAGATCACCCGAATGCCGCAGACGTCTCCGCCGGGATGAGCCATGATCTCGAGCAGGCGATCACGCACGGCTCGACCTGTGTGCGTGTCGGAACCGCGTTGCTCGGTGGACGCGGTTTAGCCTCGCCGTAGGGAGCTCGCGCGGTCGTCACGTTTCGTGTCCGCCCGCGCGGGGCACTGACGGCGTGGAGATCGAAAGTCAGTGCGGGAGCGGCTAGGGCTAGGGAGAGGCATGAGCGCGCTGCAGAAGCTGAAGGCCTACTTCGGGATGGTGCCCGCTGACGACGACGGCTACGACGTCGAAGACGACTACCGACGCGGTTACGACGACGACTACGACTCCTACGAGGAGCCGGCGCCGCGGTCGTCGCGTTCACGGTACCGCGACGTCGACGACACGTACGACGAGCCCGTCAGCCGCAGCCGGTCACGCTCCGTGGTCAGCTCCGAGCCGGCCGTTCACGGTGCGCTGGCCGTCGACCGGCAGCCCGAGCCGGTGGCGCGCCTGCGCCCGGTCGTCGAGCCGGTCGTGCGCCAGCCGGTGCGTGACCCGTTGAGCCGCATCACCACGCTGCACCCGACCAGCTACGCGGAGGCGCGGGCGATCGGGGAGCACTACCGCGAGGGCATCCCGGTGATCATGAACCTCACCGAGATGGAGAACGCGGACGCGAAGCGGCTCGTCGACTTCGCCGCCGGGCTGGCGTTCGCGCTCAGGGGGTCGATGGACAAGGTCACCAACAAGGTGTTCCTTCTCTCACCGCCCGATGTGGACGTCACGGCGGAAGACCGTCGGCGGATTGCCGAGGGCGGATTGTTTTTGCGGGGCTGAAGTCGCCCGTACCGCTGAGCGCAAGCAGACGTGACTTTGCCGACCCGATCCGGGGTCGGCCCCCTCAACTGCGTCTTCGGAGAGGACGCCCGGTTAGAGTAGGCATGTGGAAGCTGTGTGGCTGGTCGTCTGGTACGTGCTGTTCGCCTTCTGGCTGCTGCTGACGGCGCGGATCGTGGTCGAACTCGTCCGGACCTTCGCGCGTGAGTGGCATCCGGCCGGAGGGGTTGCGGTCACGCTCGAGACCATCTACACAGTGACGGACCCGCCGGTCCGCTTGTTCAGAAGGATCATTCCGATGGTCCGGATCGGCGGCGTCGGACTGGACTTGTCGATTATGGTGCTGCTGTTGGTTGTGTTCTTCGCGATGCAACTGGCGACTCCAAGTTGATCGGGGAGACTTGGGTGGACCCTGCAGGCCATGGAGTGCGTGAGGTGATCTGATGTCGTTGACCCCCGCTGACGTGCATAACGTCGCGTTCAGCAAGCCGCCCATCGGCAAGAGGGGCTACAACGAGGACGAGGTGGACGCGTTCCTCGACCTGGTGGAGACCGAGCTGGCCCGGTTGATCGAGGACAACAACGAGCTGCGCCAGCAGATGGAACAGCTCGACGCGGAACTCGAGTCGACCCGCAGCGAGCTGGAGAACGCCAAGGCGAACGTCGGCGCGCCCCCGATGCGCGAAGAGCCGTCGCGGCGCCTGGCGCCGGTGCCGCCGCCGCAGTCCGCCATGGAGCAGACGCAGGCGCACTCGATGGTCGGCGACAGTACCGAGCCGAACGTCCAGGCCGCCAAGGTCCTGGGCCTGGCCCAGGAGATGGCCGACCGGCTGACCGCCGAGGCGAAGACCGAGTCCGACGGGATGCTGGCCGAGGCCCGCACCAAGTCCGAGCAGCTGCTCTCGGACGCCCGGGCGAAGTCCGACTCGATGGTGAACGAGGCCCGCACCCGCGTCGACACGATGCTGAACGACGCGCGGACCCGTGCCGAGACGCTCGAGCGTCAGGCGCGCGACAAGGCGACCACGCTGGAGCGCGAGTCCCAGCGGAAGTACACCGAGACGATGAACAGCCTGAACTCCGAGAAGAGCGGGCTGGGCAAGAAGATCGAAGAGCTGCGCACGATCGAGCGGGAGTACCGCACGAGGCTGCGCGGGTTCCTCGAGTCCCAGCTGCGCGAGCTCGACGACCGCGGCTCCGCGGCCCCCGCCTCGGCGTCGTCGGGCTCCGGGCAGTCGTCCGGTTCGACGAGCGGTGGCCAGGGCTACTCCTTCGGCCCGCGCGCCGAAGCCGGCTGAGTTTCCTTCCTAAGCCGTGGCACGCCCCGATTCCGGGGTGTGCCACGGTTCGGAGTCGATCCGGTACCACCCGTGGGCGGGTCGTGGCCCGCTCCCAGGTCGTTCGTGCTGTAATGCAGCGTGCTCTACATCGTGCTGGTCCTGGTACTGGCGGCTCTGGGGTTGCTCGTCACCGCGCTGATCACGGCTTCTTCGCTGTGGGCGTGGGTTTCCATCGGCTTGTCCGTGCTGGCCGGGCTCATCCTGGTCGCCGACTGGCTGCGCCGCCGTCGCCGGTCCGCCACACCCGCGGCCACGCCCGTTGCCGCTTCCGAGCCCGAGCCGGCGCCCGCGCCTGAGCCGGTGCACGAGGAACAAACCACCCTGATCCCGGCCGCCGGCGACCTGGGTGACCCGGCCGACACGCCCGACCCCGACCCCGAGCCGGCCGACGCTTCAGCCGAGACCGAAACGACCGCCGACGCCGACCCGGGCGTGGAGGACACCCCGGACGCCGACGTCGCGGTCCTGGCCGACCTCGAGGACGAGGTCGTGGTCGTCGACGAGCACCCCCGCTACCACCTCTCCACCTGCGAATGGCTCGGCCCCCGCGACACGATCCCGATCGGCGTCGGCGAGGCCCGCCAGCTCGGCTTCACCCCCTGCGACGTCTGTCGCCCCGACGCCACCCTGGTAGCCGCCCACCGCTGACCCCGTGTCGACCCCCCAATCACGCGTGATGCCCGCCGGATCTCGCGTGATTGAAGCCGGAATCGGCGTGATTGAAGCCGTAACTCGCGAGATCCGGCTTCAGTCACGCGAGTTACGGGCCTGATCACGCGGGAGACGAGTTCCAGCACGACGTCAGGCGGCCAGATTCGCCAGACCGAGGTGGGTTTGCAGGGCCTGCGCACCTTCCGGGGTCAGCCGGAGCGCGCGGTGGGCCTGCGTTCGACGCGTCACCCAGCCCGCGTCGAGGAAGCGCGTGGCCACCGCGGCGCCCAGCGCGCCTGCCAGGTGGTGGCGCTGCTCGCTCCAGTCCAGGCAAAACTTCAGCAGCGGACGGCGTCCGGCCGCCGCAAGAGCCACGTCGACCCCCAGCGAGCCGAACACCGAAGCGGCCGCCGGCCCCAGCGTGTACGGGTGCTCGGCCAGCGGGGCCGAAATCCGGTCGCCGGGACGCCGCCGCGTGTCGGACGCGCCCGCCAGCGCCTCCCGGGCCAGCAACGCCGACGTGACCGCCACCCCGAGCCGCCCGGCCAGGTGGTCGTAGCACGTCCGGGCCGTCCGCAACGCCTCCGCGCGCGTCCCCTCCCGCAACGACGTCACCGGCTGTGACGGCGAACACCGCGCGAGCGTCTCCAGCACCTCCGCGGTCCCCGGACCGGCCAGCCGGTAGAACCGGTGCCGCCCCGACTTCTCCGCGACGACCAGCCCCGCCGAACGCAGCTTCGCCAGGTGCGCGCTGACGCCCTGCGCGGACAGCCGGGCCTCGGCGGCCAGCACCGACGCCGCCAGCGCGCGGCCGTCGGCCAGCGCGAGCAGCACCCGGACCCGCGCCGGGTCCGCGAACAGCGCGGCCGTGCGCGCGATGTCGGCGTCACCTTCCACCCGCCCAGGATGCCCCCGCGACACTTCCACCCAAACGGAAGTGTCCGCGCGGTCCACTGGGGACATGCTCCTGCTCACCATGTGCGCCGGGATGTTCCTGGTGCAGCTGGACGTCACGGTCGTCAACGTCGCCCTGCCCGCCATCGGCACCGGCCTCCACGCCGGCCTCGCGGCGCAGCAGTGGGTGGTGGACGGCTACTCCGTCACCCTGGCCGCGTTCCTGCTCACCGGCGGCGCCCTCGGCGACGTCTCCGGCCACCGCCGGGTCGTCCTGACCGGCTTCGCGCTGTTCGGCGCGGCGTCGGCCGGCTGCGGCCTCGCCGCCACCGCGCCGCTGCTCGTCGCCGCCCGCGCCGGCCAGGGCCTGGGTGCGGCGTTGCTGCTGCCCGGAACGCTCGCCGTGATCACCAACGCCCACCCCGGACACGCCGAGCGCGCGCGGGCCCTCGGCGTCTGGGCCGGCGTCTCGGCCGTCGCCTTGGCCGCGGGCCCGGTGCTCGGCGGCGCCGTCGTCACCGCGGTGGGCTGGCAGCCGGTGTTCTGGCTCAACGTCCCCGTCGTGCTGGCCGCCGCTTTCGCGACGGCACGGCTCGTCCCGCGCGGCGAGCGCGTGCCCGGACGGCGGATCGACGTCGCCGGCGTCGCCACGGCAGCACCCGCCCTCGGCGCCGGTGTCTACGCGGTCATCGCCGGGAGCGTTCCGGCCGCGATGGTGGCGGTCGTCGCGCTGGCCGCGTTCCTCGCGGTCGAACGCCGCTCGCGGGCGCCGATGCTCCCGCTCGACCTCGCCCGGCGGACCCTGCCCGCCACCTTCGTCTCGGCGGCGATGAACTTCGTGGGCATCGGGACGATCCTCGTCCTGACGCTGTACCTGCAGGGCGTCCGGCGGGCCGGCCCCCTGGAAGCCGGGCTCGAGCTGCTGCCGCTGTTCGGCCCGCTTTCGGTGCTGGCGCCGGTCGCGGGCCGGCTGGTCGCCCGGTTCGGGTCGCGGCCGCTGATGGTGGCCGGGCTTTCGCTCGGCGCCCTCGGCATGCTGAACCTGGTGCTCCTCGACGAAAGCAGCGGCTATCCGGCGCTCCTGCCGACGTTGCTCGGGCTCGGCATCGGCATGGGCCTGCTGACCACCGCCGTGGTGACGGCCGTGGTCAGCGGCGTCCCGGCCGAGCGCGCGGGCGTCGCCGGCGGCATCAACAACGCGGCCCGCCAAGCGGGTGGCGCGCTCGGGGTGGCGGTGCTCGGCGCGGTGTCGGGCCGGGGACTGCCCGCGGTCGGCGTCATCGCGGCGGCGTTGTGGCTGGTCGCGATCGGCGTGACCGTACGTGGCCCTCGTGACAACCCGGTTGCGCGGGCCGGTTAACCTGGTAGGCAACACGGCGTCGATCCGGCCATCACCGGGGAGCCTCCGGAAGAACCGAGCGTCACGCTCTCAGTAGAACCGGACGGGTGCGGCCCGTGACAGCCGTCGAATGAGCGGCCCGGGAGCACCTGCCGGGCAAGCGGGGTGGTACCGCGGAACGCCGAAAGTGTTTCGTCCCCGTGTGGGTGACCGGGAGCCCGGTCGTCCGTACGCGAGAGACGAACCGAGGAGCACCCGGATGTACCCCCAGGCCCAGCTTGGCGACGGCGCAGGAGTCCCGTCGCAGCCGTCGTTCCCCGCCCTGGAGAAGCAGGTCCTCGCCTACTGGGAGAGCGACCGGACCTTCCAGGCGACGATCGACGCGCGCCCCGCGGGCGAGAAGGGCGACAACGAGTACGTCTTCTACGACGGCCCGCCCTTCGCCAACGGCCTGCCGCACTACGGTCACCTGCTCACCGGGTACGTCAAGGACCTGGTGCCGCGCTACCAGACCATGAAGGGCCACAAGGTCGAGCGCCGCTTCGGCTGGGACACCCACGGCCTGCCCGCCGAGCTCGAAGCGATGCGCCAGCTCGGCATCACCGAGACGTCCGAGATCGAAGAGATGGGCATCGCGAAGTTCAACGCGGCTTCGCAGGAGTCCGTCCTCCGCTACACCGACGAGTGGCGCGAGTACGTCACCCGCCAGGCCCGCTGGGTCGACTTCGACAACGACTACAAGACCCTCGACGTCACCTACATGGAGTCGGTGCTGTGGGCGTTCAAACGCCTGTGGGACAAGGGACTCGTCTACGAGGGCTACCGCGTCCTGCCGTACTGCTGGCGCGACGCGACGCCGCTGTCGAACCACGAGCTCGGCATGGACTCCGACGTCTACCGCAACCGCCAGGACCCGGCCGTCACCGTCGGTTTCCGCTTGGAGGGCAACGGGAACGACCTCGACGGCACGTACCTGCTCATCTGGACGACGACGCCGTGGACGCTGCCGTCGAACCTCGCCACGGCCGTGCACCCGGACGTCCAGTACGTCGTCGTCGAGCACGACGGCAAGCGGTTCCTGCTCGCCGAAGCGCGGGTGGCCGCGTACGCGCGTGAGCTCGGCGAAGAGCCGACGGTCGTCGCGCACTACACCGGCACGCAGCTGCTCGGAACCCGTTACGCCCCACCGTTCCCGTACTTCACCGGCACCGAGAACGCCCACCAGGTGCTGGCCGCCGACTACGTCACCACCGACGACGGCACCGGGGTCGTCCACATCGCCCCCGCCTACGGTGCCGACGACAAGCTCGTCACCGACGCCGCCGGCATCCCGCCGGTCACGCCGGTCGACGCGCACGGCAAGTTCGACGCCACCGTGCCGGACTACGAGGGCCAGCAGGTCTTCGACGCCAACCCGAACATCGTGCGGGACCTCAAGAACGGCACCGGATCCGCGGCGCAGCAGGGCGCCGTGCTGCTGCGGCACGAGACCTACGACCACAGCTACCCGCACTGCTGGCGCTGCCGGAACCCGCTGATCTACCGCGCGGTCTCGTCGTGGTTCGTCGCGGTGACGCAGTTCAAGGACCGGATGGTCGAGCTCAACCAGCAGATCACCTGGTACCCGGAGAACGTCAAGGACGGCCAGTTCGGGAAATGGCTGGAGAACGCCATCGACTGGTCGATCTCCCGCAACCGGTACTTCGGCACGCCGATCCCGGTGTGGCAGTCCGACGACCCGGCGTACCCGCGCACCGACGTCTACGGCTCGCTCGACGAGCTGGAGGCGGACTTCGGCGTGCGGCTGGACAACCTGCACCGGCCCTACATCGACGAGCTGACCCGGCCGAACCCGGACGACCCCACGGGCCAGTCGACCATGCGCCGCGTCCCGGACGTCCTCGACGTCTGGTTCGACTCGGGCTCGATGCCCTACGCCCAGGTGCACTACCCGTTCGAGAACGCCGAGTGGTTCGAGCACCACTACCCGAGCGACTTCATCGTCGAGTACATCGGGCAGACCCGTGGCTGGTTCTACCTGCTGCACGTCCTTGCCACGGCGCTGTTCGACCGGCCGGCGTTCCGCACCTGCGTCTCGCACGGCATCGTGCTGGGCTCCGACGGCGCGAAGATGTCCAAGTCGCTGCGCAACTACCCGGACGTCAACGAGGTCTTCGAGCGCGACGGCTCCGACGCCATGCGCTGGTACCTGATGGCGAGCCCGATCCTGCGCGGCGGCAACCTGGTCGTCACCGACAAGGGCATCCGCGACGCCGTCCGCCAGGCCGTGCTCCCGCTGTGGAACTCGTACTACTTCCTCGCGCTGTACGCGAACGCCGAGGGCGTGGAAGGCAAGTGGCGCACCGATTCGGCGAACGTCCTCGACCGGTACGTCCTGGCGAAGACGCACGAACTGGTCACCGACGTCGAGTACGCGATGGACAACTACGACGTCGCGGGCGCGTGCCAGACCGTCCGGGACTTCCTCGAAGTCCTGACGAACTGGTACGTGCGCCGCTCGCGCGACCGCTTCTGGGCGGGCGAGGCGGACGCGATCGACACGCTGCACACCGTGCTGGAGGTGACGTCCCGGGTCGCGGCGCCGCTGCTGCCGCTGACCACCGAGGTCGTCTGGCGCGGGCTCACCGGCGGCCGTTCGGTGCACCTGACCGACTGGCCGAACGCCAACGACCTGCCCGCGGACGCGGCGCTGGTCACCGCGATGGACCGGGTGCGGCAGGTGGCGTCGTCGGCGCTGTCGCTGCGGAAGGCGAACAAGCTGCGCGTGCGGCTGCCGCTGTCGTCGCTGGTCGTGGCGGCCGAGGACGCCGCTTCGCTGGCGCCGTTCGCCGACATCCTGCGCGACGAGGTGAACGTCAAGGCGGTCGAGCTGACCACCGACGTCGCCGCGCACGGCGGGTTCGAGGTCGCGGTCAACGCCCGCGCCGCCGGCCCGCGCCTGGGCAAGGACGTCCAGACGGTGATCAAGGCCGTCAAGGCGGGGGACTGGTCGTTCCAGGGCGGCGCCGTGGTCGCGGCCGGGATCGCCCTCCAGGAAGGCGAGTTCGAACGCCGGCTGGTCGCCAAGGGCGGCGGCGCGGCGGCGGAACTGCCCGGCGGGTCCGGCCTGGTCCTGATCGACACCGAGGTGACGCCGGAACTGGCGGCCGAAGGCCTGGTCCGCGACCTGGTCCGGGTCGTGCAGCAGGCCCGCCGCGACGCCGGGCTCGACGTCGCCGACCGGATCGCGCTGACCGTCGACGCGCCGGACGACGTCGTGGCGGCGGCCCGGACGCACGAGGAGTTCCTCGCGTCGGAGACCCTCGCCACGTCGGTGACCCACGGCCCGGCCGGCGAGGGCTTCGCCGGCACGGTCGGGGACGGCACGAAGGTCACGGTGTCGGTCGCGAAATCATGATTGTCGGGGGTGGCCGGTAGGGTGCAGACTCGACCGGCCACCCACGGGTGGCTCCTTGGGGGAGGGGAACCGGAATGAGCCCTGGCAAGAGACGCGGCATCCTGATCGGTGGCGCGCTGCTGGTCGTCGTGGTCGTGGTGGCCGCGTTCTTCCTGCTCAACAGCGGGGGATCGACCCCGGAGGCCGCCACCGGCGCGACCACCGTGGAGAGCCCGGGCGCGCTCGACCCGAACACGGCGATCACCGAGTACCTGCAGGACCTTTCCGAGAACAACCCGGACGCGGCGGGCCGGCTGACCGACGACAACGCGGCCGCCGCGGTCGCGCTGCGGGCCACCCGGAACACGCTGAACCCGACGTCGGTGGCCGCCAAGCTGACCGTCCTGCAGCCGTCCCCGGCCGGGGAGAACCGGACGGGCGGCACGTTCAGCATGTCCTGGACGCTGAAGCCGGGGCAGGTCTGGACCTACGACGTGCCGTTCGAGCTCGTGCGGAGCAGCGGGAAGTGGCTGGTGCACTGGGCGCCGTCGCTGCTGCACCCGAAGCTCGAGGCGGGCCAGCGGCTGGTGATCAGCACGGCCGCGCAGGACACGGTCGCGGTCGCCGACCGGGACGGCAAACCGCTGGTGATCAGCGGGGCCGGCGGCCCGCGGATGGCGGACGGCAACCCGGCGCCGCTGCTGCGCTCGGCGTTCGTCGGCCAGGTGACGGCCGCGGCCGGCAGCGGGTTCGCCGTCGAACGCGTCGACGGCGGCGGCAAGAGCCTCGAGCGGCTGTACGGGAAGACGTCGGACGCCGACGCGAAGCCGCTCGTGGCGAGCCTGAGCCTGGCCGCGCAGAACGCCGCCCAGGCCGCGGTGGACGGCTACCAGGGATCGGCGATGCTCGTCGCCCTCGACACGGGCTCGGGGGACATCCTCGCGGTCGCGCAGAACGCCGCGGCCGGGAACTCGCCGAAGGCGCTCAACGGCCTGTACGAGCCGGGGTCGTCGTTCAAGATCGCGACGTCGGTGGCGGCGGTCCAGCAGAGCGGCCTGAACGCGGGGTCGCCGGTCGACTGCCCGGGCGTCGCGACGATCGGCACGCGGACGGTCAAGAACGAGGGCTTCGAGCTGGGCGCGACGAACCTCCAGACGGCGTTCGCCCGCTCCTGCAACACGACGTTCGGCCAGCTCGCGCTCGCCCTGCCCGCGGACGGGCTGAAGAAGGCGGCCGACGAACTGGGCCTCAACGCCGACTACGACATCCCCGGGATCAAGACCGAGCTGGGCAAGGTCGAGCCCGCGGCGAGCAAGGACGAGCAGGTCGAGGACGGGTTCGGCCAGGGCCGCATCCAGGCCAGCGCCCTCGGCGGCACGCTGATGGCGGCCACGGTCGCGACGGGCAAGGCGATCACGCCCCGGCTGTGGCACGACCTGGAGACCTCGGTCGTCAAGGGCTACTCCCCGCCGCCTTCGTCAGTGCTCGGGGAGGTGCGGAAGATGATGCACGCGGTGGTGACCAGCGGCACCGGCCGCGCGGCGGCGTCGGCGGGCAACGTCTTCGGCAAGACGGGCACGGCCCAGTTCGGCGACGGCTCGAACGCCACGGGCTGGTTCGTCGGGTACCGCGGCAGCATCGCCTTCGCCGTGGTCCTCGAAAAGTCGAACGACTCCGGCCCGGCCGTCCAGCTGGCCGCCAAGTTCCTCAAGGCCCTCTGACCGGACGGCACGCGTGTCGTCCGGCTGGGTACGCGAAGGTTCGGCCGGGGCCGAAGGGTCGGGGCCGTAGCGTGGGGGCATGGAGACGATCGCGCTGGCCGAGGTGGCCGCGGTGCTCGCCGACCCGAGCCGGGCCACCATGTGCCTCGTGCTGCTGGACGGGCGGGCCTGGACCGTCGGCGAGCTCGCGAAGGCCGCCGGGATCGCGCTTTCGACGGCCAGCGAGCACGTCAGCCGGCTGGCCGGCGCCGGCTTCGTCGCCCGCGTCAAGCAGGGGCGGGCCAGCTACGTCCGGATCGCCGACCCGCGGGTCGCCGAGCTGATCGAGCACCTGGCCCAGCACGCCGAACACCGGCCCGTGACCAGCCTCAAGTCCTCCTTGCGCGCACGACGGCTCGGCTTCGCCCGGACTTGCTACGACCATCTCGCCGGCGAGCTCGGCGTCGCCCTCCGCGAGGGCATGCTCGCCACCGGCCTGGTCGACACCGCCGCCGGGCTGGCGCTGACCCCGCGCGGCCGCGACGTCCTGGCGGCTCTCGGCGTCCCCGTGGCGGCCGGGCGGCGGCCGCTGCTGCGGGACTGTCTGGATTGGACGGAGCGCCGCGACCACCTCGCCGGTGCCCTGCCCGCCGCGCTGCTCGAGCGGGCGGTCGACGCCGGCTGGGTGGCCCGGGACGGCCACCGCGCGGTCAAGGTGCTGCCGGCGGCGGGGGAGCCGTTCGCCGCGCTCGGTGTCGATCTCGCCGCGCTCGGTGGTGGTGCGGCGCCTTAACACACCGGGTGTCCGGCGCTGGGCAGCGGTACACGAACGAGTTAACCCACGCGCCTCACTATTCTGAGGGCCCCACGGCACTCGGGAGGAGGCGGGCATGGACCAGCTTCCCGTGCTGCTCGGCGTCGGCGGCGTCGTCCTCCTCGCGTCCGTGCTGGCCGTGCGCGTGTCGATCCGGCTGGGCCTGCCCTCGCTGCTGCTGTACCTGGGGATCGGCGTCCTGCTCGGCGAAGCCGGGTTCGGCATCCGGTTCGACAACCCCGGCCTGACCCAGTCGCTCGGCCTCGCCGCCCTCGTCATGATCCTCGCCGAAGGCGGGCTGACCACCCGGTGGTCGGCGGTGAAACCCGCGCTGGGCCGGGGGATCGCACTGTCCACAGTGGCCGTCGTGGTGAGCATCGCGGCCACCGGCGCGGCCCTGCACTGGCTGCTGGGCCTCGACTGGCGGCTCGCGCTGCTCTGGGGCGCGGTGCTCGCCTCGACCGACGCGGCCGCGGTGTTCTCGGTGCTGCGCACGGCCGGGATCGGCAAACGGCTCACCGGCGCGCTCGAACTCGAGTCGGGCATCAACGACGCACCGGCCTACATCGCCGTCGTGGTGCTGGCCGAAGGCACCACTGTGGACTGGACGCTGCCGCTGCTGGTGGTCTACGAGCTGACGGCCGGCCTGGTCATCGGCCTCGCCTTCGGCTGGCTCGGCGGGATCGCGCTGCGCCGGGCCGCGCTGCCGGCGACCGGCCTCTACCCGCTGGCCACGGTCGCGGTGTGCGTCGTCGCCTACTCGTCCGGGCAGCTGCTGCACGCGTCCGGGCTGCTCGCCACCTACGTCGCCGCGCTGGTGCTCGGCAATTCGCGGCTGCCGCACCGGTCGGACACGCTCTCGTTCGCCGAAGGCCTGGGCTGGCTGGCCCAGATCGGGCTGTTCGTACTGCTCGGGCTGTTCGCCTCGCCGGGCCGGCTGCTCGACGCGATCGTGCCGGGCCTGGTCGCGGGCGCGGTCGTGCTGCTGCTGGCGCGGCCGGTCTCGGTGGTGCTGTCGATGCTGCCGTTCCGCCTGCCGTGGCGGGAACAGGTGTTCCTGTCGTGGGCCGGGCTGCGCGGCGCGGTGCCGATCGTGCTCGCCATGATCCCGCTGTCGCAGGGCCTGCCGGGCGCGCAACGGCTGGTCGACGCGGTGTTCGTGCTGGTCATCGTGCTGACGCTGGTCCAGGGGGCGACGCTCGGCCCGCTCGCGCGCACGCTCGGGCTGGCCAAGAAGTCCGAAGCGCACGAAATCGAGGTCGACTCCGCGCCGCTGGACGAGCTCGGCGCCGAACTGCTGCAGGTCCGGATCCAGCCGGGGTCGAAGATGCACGGCGTGTACCTGTCCGAGCTGCGCCTGCCGGTCGGCGCGACGATCAGCCTGGTCGTCCGCGACGGCGCCGGGTTCACCCCGCAGAAGACCAGCCGGCTGCAGGAGAACGACCAGCTCCTGGTCGTCACGACGAGCGCGGTCCGCGACGCGGTCGAACGCCGGCTGCGCGCCGTCGACCGGGCCGGCCGCCTGGCCCGCTGGAAGGGCGAATCCGGCCGCTGAGCACGCTCTGTGACCGGCGTCTCAGAATGTGCGACGGGGGTTGGCGCCCGGACGCGCTCTCGGTTACCTTCGAACCAGGTCATGAGTGCCAGCGCGAAGCCCCGGCTTGCTGGCCGGCAACCCTCCTACCGCGGTGGGGTGCCCCGGGTGAAGACCGGGCCGGTCGCGCCGTGCGACGGGCAAGCGCGGGCCCCTCGCCGGGGTCCCCCGGATCGCCGAGGAGGCACCCCGATGACTCTCGCCATCGACCGCACCCAGCTCGAAGCCCCCGCCGTTCCCGCCGTCGCCGGGGCGTCGCTGCGGGTCCCGCTGGTCACCGGCGGGGACATCGGCTACGCCAACCTCGACCACGCCGCGAGCGCCCCCTGCCTCGACGCCGTCCGCGCGAAGGTCGACGAGTTCCTGCCCTGGTACGCCAGCGTCCACCGCGGCGCCGGTTTCGCGTCGCAGGTCTCCACCAAGCTCTACGAGCGCACCCGCGACGTCCTGCGCCGCTTCGTCGACGCGCGGCGGACCGACACCGTCGTCTTCACCCGCAACACCACCGACGCCTTCAACCTCCTCGCCCGCAGCCTTCCCCGGCACACCACGGTGATCGTGTTCGACACCGAGCACCACGCCGCGCTGCTGCCGTGGCAGGGACCGAACGTCCGGCGGATCCCGACGCCGCGCACCCGCCTCGCCGCGGTGTCCGCTGTGGACGAAGCACTCGCCGAAGCCCCGCAGGGCCCGCGGCTGGTCGTCGTCACCGGGGCGTCCAATGTGACCGGTGAACTGCTCCCGGTGGCGGAAATCGCCGCCGTGGCGCGCAAACACGGCGCTCGCATCGCTCTCGACGCCGCCCAGCTGGCCCCGCACCGCCGGATTTCGCTCAAGGAACTCGACGTCGACTACGTCGCGTTGTCCGGCCACAAGTTGTACGCGCCCTTCGGTGCGGGCGCGCTGATCGGCCGTGCCGACTGGCTGCGCGCGGCCCGCCCGTACCTCGCCGGCGGCGGTGCGACCAAGCTCGTCACCGAAGACGCCGTCGTCTGGAACACCGGCCCGGAGCGCCACGAAGCCGGCTCGCCCAACACCGTCGGCGTGTACGCGCTCGGCGTCGCGTGCGAGACCCTCGGCGAAAACTGGGCCGCGATCGAAGACCACGAGCAGGCCCTGCTCGCCCGGCTGCGCAAGGGCCTCGAGAGCATCCCCGGCTGCGCCGAGCTGCGGCTGTTCGACGCGCCGGTCGACCGGGTCGGCACGGTCAGCTTCGTCGTCGACGGCTTCGACCCCGGCTGGCTCGCCGCGGTCCTGTCGGCCGAGTACGGCATCGGCGTCCGCGACGGCGCCTTCTGCGCCCACATCGCGGCCAAGCGCCTGATCGGCGTCACCGGCGGCGAGGGGCAGCAGGCGGTCCGCGTCAGCCTCGGCCTCGGCAGCACCGAGGAACACGTCGACCGCGTGCTGCTGGCGCTGCGCCAGATCGTCGCCCGCGGAGCCCGCTGGGAGTACGCGAAGGTGGACGGCCGCTGGGCCCCGGTGGGCGACCCGCGCGAGCTGCCGCCGTTCTGCTGAGCGCTAGCCTGGGCCGATGGGGAGAGGGCCGCGTTTCTGGTTTCCGCTGGCACTGCTGGGGTTCGCGGAGATCGGCCTGGCGGCGGCGCAGTTGCTGGCGCGCCGCAGCCGGGCCCAAGCCGAGGCCGCGAACCTCCTGCTCCGGCCGGCCACGCCGGCATCCCCTCGCCTGCAGTTCCTGACCCAGGACGAGTTCTACGCCCTGGGCCCGGGCCTGCCGACCGAGATCGCGTGGCTGATCGCGCTCGGCGTGGTCGTCACCGGCACGGCCATCTGGTACGCGCTCGCGCTGCGGCCCGTCCGCACCGCCCGGTTCGTCCTCGGCACGGTCGCCGCGCTGCTCGCCGTCCCCCTGCTCGACCTGGTCGGATCGTGGCAGTTCCGGCTCGACGACACCCTGCGCGGCCCGCTCCTGGCCACGCTCGGCCTGCTGCTGCTCGCCGCGTACGAGCGCAGCCGGTTCGTCCTGCTCACGGCGGCGGCGTTCGCGCTGGTCGCCGTGGTGCTTTCGGCGGACATGGCGGGCGTGCTGGGGTCCGCGGCCATCCTGCTCGCCGCCGCCTTCGCCGCCCTGCTGCGGCCGAAGCCCCGGATAGGCTGACCCGATGGGGAGTCCGCGGAGGGCCTGGTTCCCGTTGGCCGCACTGGGGTTCGCGCTGCTCGTGATGGTGGCCGTCGCACTGGTCCCGGACCGCCCCGAGAGCACGCTCGGGTACCAGCGGTTGCACGGCTCCGCGACCAACGAGCTCAACGGCACCGGCCTGGCGAGCGAGCAGCGAGCGATCGCCGTCGCCGTCGACGTGGTGCCCTCGGCGCGGCTCGGCTGGCTCGCCGGCCTCGCCTGCGTGGTCCTCGCCGTCGCCGCCTGGTACTGGCGGCAGCTGCGGCCGCCGCGTCCCGGCCGGTTCCTGCTCGGCACGCTCGGGGCGCTGGCCGCCGTCCCGCTGCTCGACCTGGCCGGCGCCCTCCAGCTCCGGCTCGGCGGCGACGTCCGCGGCGCGCTCCTGGCGACGCTCGGCCTCCTGGTGCTCGCTGCCTGCGAACGCAGCTGGTTCCTGCTGGCCGTCACCGGCGTGTTCACGCTGGTCGCGACGGTTTTCCTGCCCCCGGTGGCCGGCGCGCTCGCCGCGGCGGGCGTCCTGTTCGCGGCCGCCTTCGCCGTGCTCCTGCGGCCGCGTCCGGACGGGCCCGCCACCGCCTGACCAGCGCCGTGGACAATGGACCGGTGAGCACCGAGCCCAGCCACTCCGAACCCGACACCGCCACGCCCGCCGAGGCGGTGCCCGATCCGGCCGCCGACGCGCCCGAGAACCCGGAGGTGCCGGCGAAGCCGCTGCTGCCGAAGCGGCGGGTCGGCTGGGTCTTCGCGGTCGCCGTCGTGTTCTGGGCGATCGACCTGGTGTCGAAGAACCTGGTCGTGGCCAACCTGGAGGGCAAGGAGCCGGTCAAGGTCCTCGGCGGGCTGATCTACCTGCAGGTGATCCGCAACCCCGGCGCCGCCTTCTCGATGGCCACCGGCATGACCTGGGTGCTCGCCCTGGTCGCGCTCGCCGTGGTCATCGCGATCGTCTGGCTGTCGCGGCGGCTGCGCTCGATCGGCTGGGCGATCGGCCTCGGCCTGGTGCTCGCCGGCGCCACCGGCAACCTGACCGACCGCATCTTCCGCGCGCCCGGTGGGCTGCAGGGCCACGTCGTCGACTTCATCTCGGCCTTCGCCCCCAACGGCAAGGGCTTCGCGATCTTCAACATCGCCGACTCCGCGATCTGCGTCGGCGGCGCCCTGATCGTCCTGCTGTCCCTGCTGGGCAAGGACTACGACGGCACGTCGACCAAGGACAAGAAGAAGGCCGAGCAGCAGCAGGAGGAGCAGGCGTGAGCTCGCGGATGCTCCCGGTGCCCGACGGGCTCGACGGGATGCGGGTCGACGCCGGCCTGGCCAAGCTGCTCGGGCTCTCGCGCACGGTCGTCGCCGAGCTCGCCGAGTCCGGGGACGTGCTGCTCGACGGCCGTCCCGCGGGCAAGTCCGACCGCCTGTCCGGCGGCGGCCTGCTGGAGATCACCCTGCCGGAGCCGGCGAACCCGGTCGAGGTCGTCGCGCAGCCGGTCGAAGGCATGCAGATCCTGCACGACGACGACGACATCGTGGTGATCTCGAAGCCGGTCGGCGTCGCGGTCCACCCGAGCCCGGGCTGGACCGGCCCCACCGTCGTCGGCGGCCTCGCCGCGGCCGGCCTGCGGATCGCGACGTCGGGCGCGGCCGAGCGCCAGGGCGTGGTCCACCGGCTCGACGCGGGCACCACCGGCGTGATGGTGGTGGCCAAGAGCGAGCACGCCTACACCGTGCTCAAGCGCGCGTTCAAGGAGCGCACGGTGGACAAGGGCTACCACGCGATCGTCCAGGGCCACCCGGACCCGACGCGCGGCACGATCGACGCCCCGATCGACCGCCACCCGCGCCACGACTACAAGTTCGCGGTGGTCCAGGGCGGCCGCCCGAGCGTGACGCACTACGAGGTCGTCGAGGCGTTCCGGGCGGCGTCGCTCGCGCACATCAAGCTGGAAACCGGGCGGACGCACCAGATCCGCGTCCACTTCTCGGCGCTGCGGCACCCCTGCGTCGGCGACCTGACCTACGGCGCCGACCCGGTCCTGGCCCGCCACCTCGGCCTGAGCCGGCAGTGGCTGCACGCGAAGACCCTGGCCTTCGCCCACCCCGCGGACGGCCGCTGGGTCGAGTTCGAGTCGGAGTACCCGGACGACCTGGCGAAGGCCCTGGAAATCCTGCGCGACGAGAGCTATTAGTCCTCGATCGACCAGGTGAGGGTGCGCTCGTCCGGCTCCGGCCGCGGGCTCCAGCGCACCGAGACGACGCGGGTGGCGTCCGGCAGCACGTACACCGTGTGGCCGCCCAGTGTCTCGCCCGGTTTGACGCCGATCTTGTGCGGCGGCCGGGACGTCAGCGACACCGGTGCCTTGCCGATCGCCTGACCGTCGGCGGCGAGCAGTTCGAGGTAGTTGTCCGGCAGTGACGCGAACGGGATCGACCCGCGGTTGGTGATCTCGGTGTGCACCACGACCGCGCGTTCGCCGTCCTCCAGGCGGTAGCCGGCCGCGCTGAACAGGTAGTCGGCCGGGTCCTGGACCTCCAGGAGCTGCACCGACAGCTGCTCGCCCTCCAGGCCCTGGGTCTCCATGACCTCGCCGAGCCGGCCCTGCTTGCCGGCCGCGGGCCCGCTGGTCCGCGCGGGTTCGTCGCCGCGGGCCCACGACGCCGTCTGCGGGACGCCCCAGGTGCTCACGGCCGGGTCGAGCGGCACCGGCGGCGGCGTGAACGGCCGGGGCGGGCGCGGTGGTTGCTGCTGCTGGGGCGGCGGGCCCGGGTAGCGGCCGGACGGCGTGCCCTGGACGTTGTACGGCCCCGAGGGTGCCCCTTGCACGGTGTACGGCCCTGACGGCGCGCCTTGGACGTTGTAGGGCCCGGAAGGAGCGCCCTGGACGTTGTACGGCCCCGAAGGCGTCCCCTGGACCGGCGGCGGCATCGGCGGCATCGGCGGCTGCGAAGGCACCGGCTGCGAAGGCGGCGGGAACTGCTGCTGCGGCGGCCGGTTCGCCCACGACGGCGGCGCCCCGGCGATGGCCGCGCGCAGGCCGTTCGGGTCGCTTTCGACGCCGACGAGCAGGGGGAGCCCGCTGCCGGAGAGGGCGACCAGCCGGTAGGCGACCTCGCGGGGGTCCATGCCGACCTTGGCCGCCAGCTCGTGCACCGCCGCCTTGCCGAGGTCGGCGAGCGCGGCGAGCAGGCGGGTATCCACGGGATCGGTCACGGCCACCTGAAGAACGCTACCTCCTGGCCGATCCGCGGCGCCGCAGGCCGTCCGCCCCGGGCGAACGGCGCGGCGTTTCTGTCGGTGATCTCCGTTAGGGTCGGCCGAGAGCACATCAGCCGAAGCTGGGGGTCCTGCCATGACCGCGGTCACCGAACTCGCCGACGAGTTCGTCGAAGCGCTGTTCGCCGCCGATCCGCTGACGCCGGCTCTGCTGGGCATCCGCCCGGCGGAGCCCGGCCTGGCGGACCTGTCGGCCGGAGCCGAGCGCGCGTTCCGGGCCCGGCTGGTGGCGTTCCTCGAGCGGGCCCGCGCGCTGGAGCCGGACAGCACCGAGGACCGGGTCACCCGCGAAGTGCTGATCACCACGGCCGAGAACCGCATCGCCTCGATCGACAGCCGGCTCGTCGAATTCGCCGTCACCGACCTGTCCATCGGGCCCGCGGCGGGCCTGCTGATGGCCCTGCCGATGACGACGGTGACGGCGGGCGAGGCCGCGCAGGCCCAGCTCGGCCGGCTGGCCGCGATCCCGGAGTACCTGCGCCAGGCCGCGCGGCGGCACGCCGAGGGCATCGCCGATGGCCTGCTCCCGGTGGCCCACCTGGTCGACGCCGCGGTCGCGCACCTCGACCGCTACCTCGCCGACCCGGCCGCCGACCCGCTGCGCCGCCAGCCCGCCCCGGACGAGGAGTTCGAGCGGCGGCGGGAGGAGCTGCTCACCGACGTCGTCCGGCCCGCTTTCGCCGAGTACCGCGAGTTCCTGATCGCCGAGGTCAAGCCGCACGGGCGCCCCGCGGAGCGGCCCGGCGTGTCCTGGCTGCCCGGCGGCGCGGAGACCTACACCGCCTTGGCGCGGATGCACACGACCACCGAGCTCACCCCGGAAGAACTGCACCGGATCGGGCTCGACACCGTCGAGGCGCTCGCCGCCGAGTACCGCGAGCTGGGGCTGAAGGTGTTCGGCACCGACGACCTGGCCGCGATCTTCGAGCGCCTGCGCACCGACCCGGGGCTGCGCTGGCGCAGTGCGGACGAGCTGCTGGAGACCGCCCGCACGGCCGTCGCCCGGGCGACGGCGGAAGCGCCGAAGTGGTTCGGCCGGATCCCGGAGCAGCCGTGCACGGTCGAAGCGGTGCCGGCGGAGGTCGCGCCCGGCGCGCCCGCGGCGTACTACCTGCGCCCGGCCGGCGACGGCTCGCGCCCGGGCATCTACTTCGCGAACACTCACGAAGCCACCGAGCGGCTGCGGCACATGGCCGAAACGACGGCGTTCCACGAAGCCGTGCCGGGCCACCACTTCCAGCTCAGCATCGCGCAGGGGCTCACCGAGCTGCCGCTGCTGCGCCGCATCGGCATGTTCAACGCCTACGTCGAGGGCTGGGGGCTCTACAGCGAGCGCCTCGCCGAGGAAATGGGGCTCTACTCCGACGACGTCGCCCGGCTCGGCATGCTGGCCGGCGATTCGCTGCGGGCGGGCCGGCTGGTCGTCGACACCGGGCTGCACGCGCTGGGGTGGAGCCGGCAGCAGGCGGTCGACTACCTGCTCGAGCACACGCCGGAGGCGCGCCCGGAGATCGAGTCCGAGGTCGACCGCTACATCGCCTGGCCGGGCCAGGCGCTCGGGTACCTGGTGGGGCGGCGGGAGATCCAGCGTGCCCGGGCCCGCGCGTCGCAGCGGCTCGGCTCGCGGTTCGACGTCCGCGCGTTCCACGACCTCGTGCTGGCCGGCGGCCAGCTGCCGCTGTCGGTGCTCGCCACGGTCGTCGACGAGTGGGTGGCCGGGCACGGCGACACCGTCGACGGCCTGGCGAGCGAGCTCGTCGAGCTGTCCTTCGAGCAGGAGCCGCTGCACCCGTCGGTACTCGGGCTGCCCGCCGGCCACGACCGGCTCGGCGACCAGACCCGGGCCGCGCAGGAGCGCTTCCGCGTCGCGTACCGGGCCCTCGCGGATCGTGCGCGGGCCCTGGCCATCAAGGGCCTGGCGCCGGAGGAGGCCGTCACTCGCGAGGTCGTGATCGCGGCCGCCGAGGTCGAGGCCGATCGGCTCGGCGCGCGGTCGGCCGATCTCGGCGTCAGCGACGGGCTGACCGCGCCCGCCCTCGGGCTGCTGATGTACCTGCCGTACTACGCGCTGGACGACGAGAAGAAGGCGCGCGGCTACCTGGCCCGGCTCGCCGCGATCGAGCCGTTCCTCGCCGACCTGGCCGAGCGGCAGCGCGAAAGCCTGGCCGAAGGCCTGGTGCCGCCGGCGTACCTGGCCCGCGTCGGCATCGAGTACATCGAACGCTACCTGGCGGCGGCGGACACCGACCCGCTGAAGGTGAGCACGACCGCGGCCGTCGAGGGCTTCGAAGCCGAGCGCGACAGGCTGCTCGCCGAGGTCGTCCACCCGGCTTACGCGCGCTACCGCGACTTCCTGCGTGACGAGGTCGAGCCGGTCGGGCGGCCGGAGACCGCGCCGGGCATCTCCCACGTGCCGGGCGGGGCGGAGCGATACGCGGCGCTGATCCGCGCGGAAACGACCACCGAGCGCACAGCGCAGGAACTGCACGAGACCGGGCTGGCGCTGATCGGGAAGCTCGCGGAGGAGTACCGCGAGCTGGGCGCGAAGGTGTTCGGCACCACGGAGCTCGGCGAGATCTTCGAGCGCCTGCGCACCGATCCGGCGTTGCGCTGGCGCGACGGCGAGGAACTGCTGTCCGCGGCCCGCGACGCGATCGCCCGCGCCGAAGCCGTCGCCCCGCGGTGGTTCTCGCGCATTCCGGCCGAGAAGTGCGAGGTCGCCCCGGTGCCGGAGGCCGACGCGGCGAGCGGCACGATCGCCTACTACCTCCAGCCGTCGCTAGACGGCACGCGCCCGGGCACGTACTACGCGAACACGTACGAAGCCGAGAAGCGGCCGCGGTTCACCAGTGAGGCGATCGCCTTCCATGAAGCCGTTCCGGGGCACCACTTCCAGCTCAGCCTGGCGCAGGAACTGCGGGACCTGCCGCTGCTGCGGCGGATCGGCATGTTCAACGCCTACGCCGAAGGCTGGGGCCTCTACGCCGAGCGGCTCGCGGACGAGATGGGCCTGTACTCCGACGACGTGTCACGGCTGGGCATGCTGACGCAGGATTCGATGCGGGCGGGCCGGCTGGTCGTCGACACCGGGCTGCACGCGCTGGGCTGGAGCCGGCAGCAGGCCATCGACTTCCTGGTCGAGCACACGCCGATGGCGCGGCTGGAGATCGAAGCGGAGATCGACCGGTACGTCGGCTGGCCGGCGCAGGCACTGGGCTACATGGTCGGGCGGCTGGAGATCCAGCGGCTGCGGGCCGAGGCCGAGCGGGCGCTGGGCGAGCGGTTCGACATCCGCGGCTTCCACGAAGTCGTGCTGGGCCACGGCATGCTGCCGCTGTCCGCGCTGGCGAAGGTGGTCGGGGACTGGGTGGCCGGGCAGCTCGACACGCCCGGGAAGCTGGCCGATGAGCTGCTCGCGCTGGACTTCGAACGGCAGCCGCTGTACCCGTCGCTGTACGGCCTGCCCGGCGATCCCGGCCGGCTGCCCGATCCGAGCGCGGCGACCGAAGCCCGGCTCCGCGCGGGCTACGCGGCGATCGCCGCGCGGGCCGCGGCGCTCGGCACCGCAGGGTTGTCCGCCGAGGAGCGGGTCACCCGCGAAGTCGTGCTCTCCCAGGCGAAAGCGGCCATCGACGAGATGGACTCCGGTCGCGCCGACATCTCGGTCAGCGACGGGCTCGCCGCGCCCGCGCTGCAGTTGCTGCTCTACCTGCCGCAGACGGTGCTCGACGACGAGCCGAAGGTCCGCGGGTACCTGAGCCGGCTCGCCGGAATGGGGGACTACCTCGACGCGCTGATCGAGCGGCAGCGCGCGGCGGCGGGCGAAGGGCGGGTGCCGCCGGGCTTTCTGGTGGCCGTCGGCGTCGAGTACGTCGACCGCTACCTCGGCGCGCCGGGGAACGACCCGCTGCGGGTGACACCGGCGCACGCGCTCGAAGGCT
Organism: Amycolatopsis sp. NPDC003861; assembly: GCF_053605405.1. Classification (NCBI taxonomy): domain Bacteria; kingdom Bacillati; phylum Actinomycetota; class Actinomycetes; order Pseudonocardiales; family Pseudonocardiaceae; genus Amycolatopsis; species Amycolatopsis sp. NPDC003861. The sequence goes on along the minus strand of NZ_JBSGJD010000005.1, from coordinate 69,380 downwards.
TCGAGGCCGAACGCGATCGCCTGCTCGCCGAGGTCGTCCGGCCGGCCTACCGGCGGTACCGGGACTTCCTGGCCGACGAGCTCGCGCCGGTGGCCCGGCCCGAGACGTCGCCGGGCATCGGTGCCCTGCCGGGTGGTCAGGAGCGCTACGCCGCGCTGATCCGCGTCGAAACGACGACCGAGCGCACGGCGCAGGACCTGCACGACACCGGGCTCGCGCTGATCGGGAAGCTGGCGGGGGAGTACCGCGAGCTGGGCGGGAAGCTGTTCGGCACCACGGACCTCGCGGAGATCTTCGACCGGATCCGGACCGACCCGGCGCTGCGCTGGCGGGACGGCGAGGAGCTGCTGGCCGGGGCCCGGGCCGCCATCACCCGCGCGGAAACCGTGGCGGGGCAATGGTTCTCGCGGGTGCCGGAGCAGCAGTGCCGGGTGGCGCCGGTGCCGGAGGCGGACGCGGCGAGCGGCACGATCGCGTACTACCTCCAGCCGTCGCTCGACGGGACGCGCCCGGGTACGTACTACGCGAACACGTTCGAGGCGGAGAAGCGGCCGCGGTTCACGAGTGAGGCGATCGCGTTCCACGAAGCGGTGCCGGGGCACCACTTCCAGCTCAGCCTGGCCCAGGAGCTCACCGAGCTGCCATTGCTGCGCCGGATCCTGCACGTCAACGCCTACGCCGAAGGCTGGGGCCTCTACGCCGAGCGCCTGGCCGACGAGATGGGCCTGTACTCCGACGATGTCTCCCGGCTGGGCATGCTGACGCAGGATTCGATGCGCGCGGGCCGGCTGGTCGTCGACACCGGCCTGCACGCGCTCGGGTGGAGCCGGCAGCAGGCGGTCGACTACCTCGCCGAGCACACGCCGATGGCGCGGCTGGAGATCGAGGCGGAGATCGACCGGTACACCGCCGACCCGGCCCAGGCGCTGGGCTACATGGTGGGGCGGCTGGAGATCCAGCGGCTGCGGGCCGAGGCCGAGCAGGCGCTGGGGGCGGCGTTCGACATCCGCGAGTTCCACGACGTCGTGCTGGGCAGCGGCACCCTGCCGCTGCCGGTGCTGTCCGGCGTGGTCGCCGAGTGGGTGGCGCGGCGCCGTGACACGCCCGAGAAGCTCGCGGACGAGTGCCTGGCGCTGATGTTCGAGGCGCAGCCGCTGCTCCCGTCGGTGTACGGCCTGCCGGGCACGCACGACAAGCTCGCCGACCAGACCGCCGAAGCCGCCGCCCGGTTCCGCGCCGGGCTCGCCGGCGTCATCGCGCGCGCCGAGGCGCTCGACGCGGCGGTGCTGACACCGGCCGAGCGCGTCACCCGGGACGTCGTGATCTGGCAGGCCCGCACCCGGATCGACGTGCTCGATTCCGGCCGGGCGGACATCGCGGTGAGCGACGGGCTGGACGCACCGGCCCTCAGCCTGCTCACGGACCTGCCGCAGACGATCCTCGACGACGACGGCAAGGCCCGCGGCTACCTGAGCCGGCTCGCCGCCATCGGCACGTACCTGGACCAGGTGATCGAGCGGCAGCGGGCCGCGCTCGCCGAGGGGCTGGCACCGCCGGAGTTCCTGGCGCGCATCGGCGTCGGCTACGTCGAGCGGTACCTCGCCGACCCGGAGAACGACCCGCTGAAGGTGCCGGTCCGGGGCCTAGAAGCCGAGCGTGACCGGGTGCTGGCCGAGGTGGTGCGGCCGGCCTACCGGCGGTACCGGGACTTCCTGGCCGACGAGGTCGTCCCGGTGGCCCGGCCCGAGACGTCGCCGGGCCTCGGTGACCTGCCAGGCGGGCCGGAGCGCTACGCGGCGCTGATCCGGGCCGAGACGACGACCGGGCGCACGCCGCAGGACCTGCACGATACAGGCTTGGCGATCATCGAGCGGCTGGCGGGGGAGTACCGCGAGCTGGGCGCCGAGCTGTTCGGCACGAGCGAGCTCGCGGAGGTCTTCGACCGCATCCGCACCGACCCGGCCCTGCGCTGGCGCGACGGCGACGAGCTGCTGGAGTCCGCCCGCGCGACGATCACGCGCGCGGAAGCCGTGGCCCCACAATGGTTCTCACGGGTTCCGGAGCAGAAGTGCCAGGTGGCGCCGGTACCGGACGCGGAGGCCGAAAGCGGCTCGATCGCCTACTACATCGAGCCGTCCCTGGACGGTTCCCGGCCGGGCACGTACTACGCGAACACGCGCGACGCGGATCAGCGGCAGCGGACGCTGAGCGAGTCCGTCGCCTTCCACGAGGCGGTGCCGGGGCACCACTTCCAGCTGACGCTCGCCCAGCAGCTGACCGATGTCCCGCTGCTGCGCCGGATCGGCATGTTCAACGCCTTCGCCGAGGGCTGGGGCCTCTACGCCGAGCGCCTCGCGGACGAAATGGGGCTGTACTCCGACAGCACGGCCCGGCTCGGCCTGCTGACGCAGGATTCGATGCGCGCGGCCCGGCTGGTCGTGGACACGGGCCTGCACGCGCTGGGCTGGAGCCGGCAGCAGGCGGTCGACTTCATGGTCGACCACACGCCGATGGCCCGGATCGAGATCGAGGCCGAGGTCGACCGGTACGCGGGCCTCCCGGGGCAGGCGCTCAGCTACATGGTGGGCCGCCTGGAGATCGAGCGGCTGCGCGCCGAAGCCGAGCAGGCGCTGGGCGTGGCTTTCGACATCCGGGAGTTCCACGACACGGTCCTGGGCAGCGGCACCCTGCCGTTGCCGGTCCTGGCGGACGTCGTGGCGGAGTGGGTGGCAAGGCGAGCGGCAAAGGACGCCCGGTGACATCAGCACCGCGGCCGAGACGAGAGCTGAACTCGGCGGCACAAGCCGCCCCTGACGAGGAGTGAACGTGACCTGGCTCGAGCTTGCCGAAGACCACCCCTTCGGCCTGCACAACCTGCCCTACGGCGTCTTCTCCGTCGGCGGGGCGCCCGAGCGGCGGGTCGGCGTGCCCGTCGGCGACCAGGTGCTCGACCTGACTGCCGCGGCCACCGAAACGGCCGCCGCCTTCGCGCCGCTGCTCACCGTCGGCGTCCTCAACCCGCTGCTGGCCGCCGGGCCCGCCAGCTGGCGCGAGGTCCGTGAGCACCTCACCGAATGGCTCACCGAGCCCCGCTACGCCGACCAGCTGCGGCCGCACCTCCACCCGCTGGCCGAGGTCACCACCCACCTCGCCTTCGACGTCGCCGACTACGTCGACTTCTACTCCAGCGAGCACCACGCCCTCAACGCCGGCAAGATCTTCCGCCCGGACGCCACCGAGCTCCCGCCCAACTGGAAGCACCTGCCGATCGGCTACCACGGCCGGGCCGGCACCGTCGTCGCGTCGGGGACGCCGGTCGTCCGGCCGCACGGGCAGCGCAAGCCCCGCAACGCCGATGCCCCCTCGTTCGGCCCGTCGCAGCGGCTGGACATCGAGGCGGAGGTCGGGTTCGTCGTCGGCACCCCGTCCGTCCCGGGCACCCGGGTGTCCACAGCGGACTTCGCGGACCACGTCTTCGGCGTCTGCCTCGTCAACGACTGGTCGGCGCGCGACATCCAGGCCTGGGAGTACCAGCCGCTGGGCCCGTTCCTCGGCAAGTCGTTCGCGACGTCGGTGTCGCCGTGGATCGTCCCGCTGGCCGCGCTGGAGCACGCGCGCGTCGACGGCCCGCCGCAGGATCCCGAGCCGTTCGACTACCTCCGGACCGACGAGAAGTGGGGGCTGGACCTGGCCCTGGAGATCCGGCTCAACGGCCACCTGGTGTCGAGCCCGCCGTTCGCGACCCAGTACTGGACGGCCCCGCAGCAGCTGGCGCACATGACGGTCAACGGCGCGAGCCTGCGCACCGGCGACCTCTACGCCTCCGGCACGGTGACCGGCCCCGGACGCGACCAGCGCGGTTCGTTCCTGGAACTGTCCTGGGGCGGCCGGGAACCTCTGGAGCTGCCCGGCGGCGTGACGAGGACGTTCCTCGAAGACGGCGACGAGGTGGTGATCAGCGCGACCGCCCCCGGCCCGGGCGGCACGCGCGTCGGCTTCGGGGACGTGCGGGGGACGGTCGTCGCGGGTGGATAGTGGCGGTACCCACATCGGAAGGAGCCGGGCAGCGCGCATAATGACGAGCGACTAAGCGCTCGCTCACCGCGAAAGGACGCCCATGAGGATCGGGACCGGGATCAGCTACTCCGGAGGCTTCGCCGAAAGCGTCGCCGACATCGTCGAACTGGAGAAGGCCGGCCTCGACGTCGTCTTCGTGCCGGAGGCCTACTCCTTCGACGCGGTCAGCCAGCTCGGCTACCTGGCCGCGAAGACCGAGCGCGTCCAGCTGGCGTCCGGCATCTTCCAGATCTACACCCGCACGCCGACGCTGACCGCGATGACCGCGGCCGGCCTCGACTTCGTCTCCGACGGGCGGTTCATCCTCGGGCTCGGGGCGTCCGGCCCGCAGGTCATCGAGGGCTTCCACGGCGTGAAGTACGACGCGCCGCTGGGCCGCACGCGCGAGATCGTCGACGTCTGCCGCCAGGTGTGGCGCCGCGAGCGCGTGGTCCACGAGGGCAAGCACTACACGATCCCGCTGCCGCCGGAGCAGGGCACCGGGCTCGGCAAGCCGCTCAAGCTGATCAACCACCCGGTGCGCGAGCGCATCCCGGTGCTGCTGGCCTCGATCGGGCCGAAGAACGTCGCGCTGACCGCCGAGATCGCCGAGGGCTGGCAGCCGATCTTCTTCCACCCGGAGAAGGCGGCCGACGTCTGGGGTGCGTCCCTGGCCGAAGGCCAGGCCAAGCGCGACGCGGCCCTGGGCGAGCTGGACACGTTCGTGACGGTGGCGCTGGCCATCGGCGACGACGTCGAGCCGCTCCTCGACCACGTGCGGCCGATGCTGGCCCTCTACATCGGCGGCATGGGCGCGCGCGGCAAGAACTTCTACAACGACCTGGCCTGCCGCTACGGCTACGAGGCCGAGGCGAAGCTGATCCAGGACCTGTACCTGGACGGCAAGAAGGAAGAAGCGGCGGCGGCCGTCCCGCTGGAACTGCTGCGCGCGATCTCCCTGGTCGGCCCGGCGGGCTACGTGAAGGAGCGCGTGGCGGCCTTCGCCGAAGCGGGTGCGACGACGCTGATCGTCAGCCCGCTGCAGCCGGGTCGCGAGGCCCGGGTGGCGGCGGTGTCGCAGCTGCGCGAGCTGATCGGCTGAGCCATCGCCCCCTCGCCGCAGTGCCGCGAATGACTCGTTCGGGACCGCCGACGTCCCGGATGAGTCATTCGCGACGCGCTCAGACGGGAGTCGCGTACACCGCAACCCGCGTGCCGGCGAACCCGGCGCCGTCGTACGTCCCATCGCTGGTGATCAGCCGCAGCTCCGGCCCGGTTCCCTCCGGCGCCACCAGCGCGCTGTCCGGCTCACTCGCCGGGAACACCGACGTCTGCCGCACCGCGAACCGCGTCTCCTGGCCTCTGGTGTCGCGCACCGTGATCACCGCTTTCGGCAGGAGCTTGCCCAAGCGGGCGAACGCTCCCGCCGCGTACCCGAAGTTCGCGTGCGCCGACAGCACCGCCACCCCGGGCGCGCCCGGCACCGGCCCGTCGGCGAACCAGCCCACCCCCGCAGCGGTTCCCGGCTGCTCCCGGCGGCCGTCCACATGACCGAGCGGGACCACGTGTTCCAGCGTGAGGCCCAGTGCCGGGATCAGTACCGCCATCGGCGGCGCCGCGGCCACCGAAGGCCGGTCCGCGGCCGGGGTGATCGCGGGCTCCGGGGCGAGCACCGACGTCACTCCGAGCAGGACGCAGCCGAGGCCCGCGACGACCGCGAGCACGACGGCGGCCGGCCGCACGAGCTCGGCTCGCCGCTCGGGCCGTTGCATCTCTTTCCCCTGCTCCACGCCGGTTCCGATGTCCGATTAATCGCCGTGCGCACACCGGCGTTACCGAATCGTGTCCAGTGGCACCCTAGTTCACTCGATCGGGTTATCTCACTGTGACCTTCGCGTCAGAAACGCACCTCCGGAGGGCCTCAATCCCGGAAATGTCCGGCAAAGCGCCGTGAGATCGGACATCATTGCTGGTTTCAAACCGTCGAACCGGGGATATTCACCAGGCGGAAGTGAGGTGCGCCGAGCTGTGCGAAAAAGAGAAGAGCCCGCGGTGGGCGTGCTGGACGTCGGCTCGTTCAGCGCCCGGCTCGTGGTGGTGCCGGTGTCCGGCTCACCCCGTGAGCCGCTGGTCAACCACCAGACGCGGCTGCGTCTGGATCGCGAGCTCGACGTCCGCGGCCGCCTCTCCGACCGGGGCATCGAGGCCGTCACGGCCGCCGTCGCGGCGGGCATGACCACGGCGTACCGCCACGGCGTCCGCGACGTCTACCCACTGGCCACCTCCTCGATCCGGGACGCGGCCAACGCGGCGGACGTCGTCCGGCACGTCGCCGGCGAGACCGGGGTCGAGCTGCGCTTCCTCTCCGGCCGTTGCGAAGCCGAGCTGACCTACCTCGCCGCCCGCCGCTGGTACGAGGCCTCCGGGCCGATGCTCGTGCTCGACATCGGCGGCGGCACGGTCGAACTGGCCGCCGGCTCCGGCGAGAAGGCCACCTTCGCGCGCTCGCTGCCGCTGGGTGCCCGCTCGATGACCCGGGACTGGCTGCCGTCGGAGCGCGTCTCGAACAAGCAGGTCAAGGCCCTGCGCGCGCACGCTCTGGACGTCGTCACCACCACCCTGGGCGCCGCTGACGTCGACGATCCGCGGGTCATCGGCTGCTCGAAGGTGCTCCAGCAGCTCGCGCGGCTGGCCGGCGCCCGCCCCGGCAAGTGCAAGGAACTGCGCCTCGACGACCTCCGCGCGTGGATCCCGCGGCTGGCCGCGCTGCCGCCGTCGAAGCGCGCCGAACTGCCGGGCATCTCGCGCAGCCGCGCCCACCAGGCCCTGGCCGGCGCGATCGTCGCGGAAGCCCTGCTGACGGTCGCCGGCGGCAAGGTGACGATCTGCCCGTGGTCGACCCGCGACGGCCTGCTGCTCACCCTGCAGGACAAGGCGCGGGCCGCGGCGGCCGAGCGTGCGGCCTGAATCAGCTGGCCGTCACCGGGAAAACCGGGTATCCCGGAAAGCATGAGCGAGCAGCAGCGCCTCCACGGCCGCGACGACGAAGACGAAGAGCTCCCGAAGCTCCCGACCCCCGGCAAGCTGACGCACGACGTGCCGACGGCCCCGGACCCGGACGTGAGCCCGGGTGGGACCGAGGAAGTCCCGGCCCCACCCGGACGCGAGGCCGCTAGCGACCTTCCTCAGTGATCGGGTTGGACGGTTCCGCGTACTGACGCACCGATTCCGAGTCACGCCGCATCGGCGCACGCCCCGGTGGCTGCTTCGGCGGCGTGCCGGCGTCGATCTTCGGGATCGCGTACTGCCGCGGCTCCGCCGTGACGGTGATGCGCTCGCCGTGGTGCAGCACTTCCAGCGGCGCACCGGCGACGACGTGGTAGGTGGCCTGGTCGGGGTCGATCTCGACCTGGAACCGGGTGCCGCGGAACATCAGGCGGAAGGTGATCCGCGCGAGCTGCGGGGGCAGCCGCGGCGCGAAGGCCAGCGTCCCGCCGTGGTCCCGCAGGCCGCCGAACCCGGCCACCGCGCCCTGCCACGCCCCGGCCAGCGACGCCATGTGCAGGCCGTTGCGCACGTTGTTGTGGACGTCGTGCAGGTCGGTCAGCGCGGCTTCGGCGAGGTAGTCGTAGGCCAGTTCCAGATGCCCCACCTCGGCGGCCACCACCGCCTGCGTCCCCGCCGACAGCGACGAGTCGCGCACGGTCCTAGCCTCGTAGTAGGCGAAGTCGCGCGCCTTCTCCTCCGGGCTGAACGAGTCGCCGCACAGGTGCAGCGCGAGCACCAGGTCCGCCTGCTTGACGACCTGCTTGCGGTAGAGGTCGAAGTACGGGTAGTGCAGCAGCAGCGGGTAGTGCGCCTGGTCGGTGCCCTCGTAGTCCCACTCGTCGTGGTCGAGGAACCCCTCCGACTGCGGGTGCACGCCGAGTTCTTCGTCGTACGGCAGGAACATCGCCGCCGCGGCCGCGCGCCAGGAGTCCAGCTCGACGGTGTCGACGCCGAACCGCGCCGCCACTTCGGGGTGCCGCTCGCACGACTCCGCCGCCGCCTGCAGGTTCCGGCGCGCCATCAGGTTCGTGTAGACGTTGTTGTCCGCCACCGCCGAGTACTCGTCCGGCCCGGTGACGCCGTCGATCCGGAAGGTGCCGTGCCGGTCGTGGTGCCCGAGCGACGCCCACAGCCGCGCGGTTTCCAGCAGCAGCTCCGTTCCGTAGTCGCGCTCGAACTCCTCGTCGCCGGTCGCGTTGAGGTAGCGCAGGACGGCGTCGGCGATGTCCGCGCTGACGTGGAACGCCGCCGTGCCCGCCGGCCAGTACGCCGAGCACTCGGCGCCGTTGATCGACCGCCACGGGAACGCCGCGCCGCGCAACCCCAGCTGGTGCGCGCGTTCCCGCGCTTTGTCCATTGTGGAGTGCCGCCAGCGGAGGGCGTCGCGTGCCGCGTCCGGGATGGTGTAGGTGAGCACCGGCAGGACGAAGGACTCGGTGTCCCAGAAGGCGTGCCCGTCGTAGCCGGGCCCGGTCAGCCCCTTGCCGGCGATCGCGCGGCTTTCCCCGCGGGCCCCGGCCTGCAGGATGTGGAACAAGGCGAACCGGACGGCCTGCTGGAGTTCGGGATCGCCTTCGATCTCGATGTCCGAGGTGGTCCAGTAGTCGTCGAGGAACTCGCGCTGCTCGGTGAGCAGGCCCTTCCAGCCGGTCTGGCGGGCGCCGGCCAGCGCCGCCTCGACCTGCGAGCGCAGCGCCGGCACCGAGCGCTGCGCGGACCAGCCGTAGGCGAGGAACTTGGTGATCCGCAGCCGGCCGCCCTTCGGCACGTCGACGGCGACGGTCAGCCGCGCGAGGTCCTCCTCGGAGTGGATGCGGGCGCGGATCCCGTCGTCCACCTCGATCTTGTGGTCCATCGCCGCGGCCATCCGCAGCCCGGACCGGCGGGTCTGGTGCACCAGCACGGCGTTGTAGTCCGACGCGCGGTGGAACTCGCCGACCAGCGGCGAGTTCAGCGCGGCGGCCACCCGCGGGTCGCTGGTGTCGGACTCGATCGGCTCGTTGGCCAGCAGGTCGGACTGGACGACCAGCTGCAGGTCCTCGTCGAGCGGCTCGACCTCGTACCGGATCGCGGCGATCGCGCGCTGGGTGAACGACACGAGCCGCTCGGTGCGCACGCGCACGCGCCGCCCGGTCGGCGACGACCACTCGGTGGTCCGGCTCAGCGTGCCCTTGCGGAAGTCGAGCACCCGGTCGTGCGCGGTGGCCGCGCCGTAGCGCATGTCCAGCGGCTCGTCCTCGACGAGCAGCCGGATGATCTTGCCGTCGGTCACGTTGACGACGGTCTGGCCCTCTTCGGGGTAGCCGTAGCCGGCCTCGGCGTAGGGGAGTTCGTGCTGCTCGTAGAAGCCGTTGAGGTAAGTGCCGGGCAGGCCGCGCGGCTCGGCCTCCTCGAGGGTGCCGCGCAGGCCGATGTGGCCGTTGGACACCGCGAACGCCGATTCGGTGCGCTGCAGGGCGTCGACGTCCATGCCGCGCCAGCGCAGGGCCCACGGCGAGCATTCGTAGCCGTGCGGTTCGGTCATCGGTCCTCCAGCAGGTCGGCGAGGTCGTCGACGACGATGTCGGCCCCGTGGGCCTTCAGTGCGGCGGCCTGGTCGGCCCGGTTCACGCCCACGACGTACCCGAAGCCGCCGGCCTTCCCGGCCTGGACGCCGGACTGGGCGTCCTCGAAGACGGCCGCGTGCGTGGGCTCGACGCCGAGCGCCGCGGCGCCGGCCAGGAACGAGTCGGGCGCGGGCTTGCCCTTCAGGTGGCGTTCGCGGATGACGATGCCGTCGATGCGCGCCTCGACGTACTTGCTGAGGTCGGCGCCGTCGAGCACCTTGGCGCCGTTGGCCGACGACGTCACCACGGCGATCCGCAGCCCGGCGGCTTTCGCGGCTTCGAGGTAGCGCACCGAACCCGGGTACGGGTTCACCCCGCGTTCGTCGATGATCTTGAGGACCAGTTCGTTCTTGCGGTTGCCGACGCCGTTGACGGTCGGGGCGTCCACCGGGTCGTCCGGTTCGCCCTCGGGCAACGCGATCCCGCGCGACCGCAGGAATTCGCGCACGCCGTCGGCGCGGGGGCGGCCGTCCACAAAGGCCGCGTAGTCGTGGTCGGTGAACTCGCTGAACCCGGCGCCGTCACGGGCGCGGAGGAATTCGTCGAACGTCCGCTTCCAGGCCTCGCGGTGGAGGATCGCCGTGCCGGTCAGCACTCCGTCGAGGTCGAACAGGCAGGCGGTGATGGTATCGGGCAATCCCGTCATGCCCGCACGCTACCGGTGTTCGCCGTCGACCGCGGGGTGCGGGCGCACTCGGTGGATGAGTTCGTGGACCGTGGCGTCCGCCAGGCGGTACCGCACCACCCGGCCGGTGCGTTGGGGCGTGACCAGCCCGTGCGCCCGGAGCAGCCGCAGGGCCTGCGACACCGCGGTGTCCGTCATGCCGGTGGCCGCGGCGAGGTCGGTGACGCTGATCTCGCGGGCGTAGTGGATGGAGACCAGCAGCGCCAGGCGCGAGGGATCGGCGACCACGGAGAAGCGCCGCGCCCACTCTTCGATGACGGCGCGGTCGCCGAGGCCGTCGACCGCCGCCGCGACGCGTTCCGGGTCGATCAGCTTGCGGTCGGTGTCCACCCCCGGATGATTCCACCCGCGCCGCGGCCGGACCACCGGTGGCCTGGGTCACGCCGCGCTTGACGCTCGCCGCACCGCGGGCGAGTCTTAAGACAGTTGTCATAACCGAGGAGCCCGCATGACCGACGTCGAAGCCCCGGTCCGTTCGAAGACCATCACCTGGCAGGACCCCCTGGAGACCGCTCGGCTCGGCGCCACGATGTCCGGCCTGGAGTACATGCGGGCGATCGCCGAGGGCCGCGTCCCGCCGGCGCCGATCGCCGCGCACTTCGGCCTGCGCTGGGAAAGCGTCGCACCGGGCGAGGTCGTCGCGGTCGCCGAACCGGACGAGTCGCTGTACAACCCGATCGGCATGGTCCACGGCGGCGTGGCGGCGACGATGCTGGACTCGGTGGTCGGCTGCGCGGTCCACACGACCCTGCCGGCCGGCGTCGGCTACGCGTCGGTGGAGCTGAAGGTGAACTACCTGCGCGCCATCCACGCGGGCCGCGGGGAGATCCGCGCGACGGGCCGCGTCGTGAAGGAGGGGTCGCGGATCGCCTTCGCCGAGGGGGAGATCCGCGACGCCGAGGGCAAGCTGCTGGCCACGGCGTCGGGGACCTGCGTCATCACGCGCTAGATCGGCTGCTTGACGTCCCAGTGCTCGACGAGCAAGCCGTCCTCGACGCGCAGGATGTCGACGACCGCCATCCCGCCCACGTGCAGGTGGGCGACGACGAGGTCGTCCTCCGCGACGACGTGCTTGATCTCCGCGCTCGCGCCCGCCAGCGGCGAATTCTTCACGGCGTCGGTGAACGCCTCGCGGCCGGAGGGCAGGCCGGGGCTGTGGGTGACGAAGTCGGGGTGCAGCGCGGCCTTCGCGGCATCGAAGTCCTTGTGCACGAACAGGTTCTCCAGGCAGTCGACGACGATCATGCGGTTCTTCGCGGATTCGCTCATGTCCTTGATGGTCGGCCGTCCGGGCGGCGGCGTCGATTACGCCGGAGGTCATCAGCGCGGCGGGCGGACCCGCCGGGCACGGATCGCGTCGCCGCCGCCGTACCGGCCGATGACCGCGGCCAGGAGCCTCTGCGCCTCTTCGACCCGCTCCATGCCGTACTCCGCCTCGATCTCCTCCTGGAGTTCCCGTCGCAGCACCCGCGTCGCCTCCACCGCGGCCACCGCGTGCGCGGTCAGGTGCAGCAGCTTCGTCCGCGCGTCCGCCGGGTCGGGCTCGCGGCGCAGCAGCCCACGGCGTTCGAGATCCGCCACGGCTTTCGACGCCGCCTGCTGGGTGACGCCCATCCGCTCGGCCAGCGCGGTGATGGACAGCGGGGCGGCCAGGACGTGCTGGATCACGACGCCGTCGTTGAAGCGCAGGTCGCTGAAGCCCCGGGTCGCGAGCCGCCGCTGGACCTCGTCCGTCATCGCCCAGCCCGCGAAGAGGGCCGTCAGTGACAGGTCGAGGCTCTCGGCGGTAGGATCCACAACCATGGTTGTGGAATCTAGCAGAGTGCCGGCGGAGCTGGCGGAAGCGTTCGTGCGCGTGGCGCACCGGATCGTCTGGTGCACCCTGGTGACGGTCGACCGGCGGGGGAGACCGCGCTCCCGGGTCGTCCACCCGATCTGGGAACCCACTCCGGACGGCCTGGTCGGCCGGCTGTTCACCCGGCCGACCCCGTTGAAGCTCGCGCACCTGGCGGCGTCGCCGTACGTATCGTGCTCGTACTGGGACCCGCAACACGAGGTGGCGGTCGCGGAATGCCGGGCGGAGTTCGAGGACGACGAAGAGACGCGCAAGTCCCTGTGGGACCTGTTCGCGGCCACGCCGGAGCCCCTGGGCTACGACCCGAAGATCCTCGGCGGCGAGGACCACCGCGACCCCAAGATCACGGTCCTGCGCCTGACCCCGTGGCGGCTGTCGGCGGGCGGCGAAGCCTGGCGCGCGGCTTAGGCGGCACCCACCCGGCGGTCGAAGACCAGGCCTTCGGCCGCCCGCAGGCCGACGCTGATCGCCCCGGTCAGCACCGCGTCCTCGCCCAGCTCGCCCTGGACCACCTTCGGCACCAGCGGCGTGAACGCGTGCAGCGCCCGGTCGATCGGCTCCAGCAGCAGGTCCGCCGCCGTGCCCATGCCGCCGCCGAGGACGATCAGTTCCGGGTCGATCACCGCCGCCACCGAGGCCACCGTGTACGCGAGGCGGTCGGCTTCCGCCGCCAGGGCCTGCCGGGCCAGCTCGTCGCCTTCGCGGGCCAGGCGGAACACCTCGCGGGCCGATTTCGCCGTGCCCAGGCCGAGTTCCCGGGCGCCCTGCACGACCGACTGGGCCGCCGTCGCCTCTTCGAGGTGGCCGCGGGCCGGCGGCGTGCCGGGCTCGTCGGCCGCGCGCGTGCGGCCGTACGGGAGGTAGCCGATCTCGCCCGCCGCGCCGGTCGCGCCGCGGAACACCCGGCCGTCGACCATCAGGCCCATGCCGACGCCGGTGCCGATCGTGATGCAGCCGAACACCGACGCCCCGCGCGCGGCTCCGCTTTCCCACTCGCCGACCGCGGTGAGGTTCGCGTCGTTCTCCACCATCAGGTCCGGGCCCAGCGCCGCTTCGAGGTCGTCGATCAGGCCCGCGCGGCCCCAGCCCGGCAGGTTCGGCGCGTGCCGGAAGCACCGCTTCTCCGGATCGGCGACACCGGGGGAGCCGACCACGCGGACAACGATGTCGCCGGCCGAAAGACCGGCCTCCGCGACCGCCGCGGCCGCGATCTTCCCGACCGCGGTCACCAGCGCCGCCCCGGACCGCGCGGTGTTGCGCTCGTCCCGGCGCGCCACCAGCGTGCGGCCGAGGTCCGACACCGCGACCCGCAGGTGCTCGCGGCCGATGTCGACGCCCAGCACGTACCCCGCGGTGGGGTCGGCTTCGTACAGCACGGCCGAGCGCCCGGTGCCGGTGGACGTCTGCCCGGTCGGGCGCGCCAGCCCGGCGGCTTCCAGGGCCAGCAGCGCCTGGCTGACCGTCGGCTTCGACAGCCCGGTGTCCTTCGCGACCTGCGGCCGGGTCGCCGGCCCGCCGCGGCGCAGCAGGTCGAGCACCGCCCGCTGGTTGATCTTGCGCATCCCGGCGGGGGTACCGACCGTGGGGATCTCTACGCCGGCCACCCGTGCCCGCCTCCTGTCGTCCTCGTGCTGCCTGCCACGCTAGCCGTCCCCGCGCCGAGCGCGCCGGAATACCCGCGATTCGCGGCCCGTTGAGCGGAGCATGAGCACTCCGGGACGCGGCCGGGTCCGCGTGGCACAGGGCGCGAAGAGGGTGCGGGTGTTCCTCGGCGGGCAGGTCGTCGCGGACACGGTGCACCCCCTCCTGGTGTGGGAAGTTCCGTACTACCCCACGTACTACATCCCGCGCGCGGACGTCGTGAGCGGCGTTCTCACCCCCTCCGGCCGGACGGCGCACTCGCCGAGCCGCGGAGAAGCTGTTCTGTCGACGATAAAGGGTGCCGCGGCCGAGGCGGTGGACGGCGCGCTGGAGTACCCGGATTCCCCGATCGAAGAGCTCCGCGGCCACGTCCGCTTCGAGTTCGGCGCCTTCGACTGGTTCGAAGAGGACGAGCGGATCTTCACGCACCCGCGCGACCCGGGCGTCCGCGTCGACATCCTCCCGAGCTCCCGCCACGTCCGCATCGAGGTCGACGGCGTGGCGGTGGCGGACTCGGTGCGGCCGCACCTGCTGTTCGAGACGGGCCTGCCGACCCGCTACTACCTGCCCCGCGTGGACGTCCGGATGGACCTGCTGTCGAAGACCGACGTGGTGACGCACTGCCCGTACAAGGGCGCCGCCGAGCACTTCGACGTGGCCGGGCACGAGGACCTCGCGTGGAGCTACCCGACGCCGCTGCCGGAGAGCATCCGGGCCGCGGGACTGGTGGCGTTCCTCGACGAGAAGGTGGACGTCTACGTGGACGGTGTGCGACAGGACCGGCCGAAGACGAAGTTCGCCTGACCTCGTACAGCGGCGCCCGCTCCGCCATCCGGCGCTGTGGCGGCGCACACATTCGGCGGCTTCCGCTGTCATCTCGTCACAGAGATGGGCGAACTCGGCTACTCCGCGTTGACGTCGTGTCAAGGGGTCCTTAGCGTGGCGCGCACCCCGCCACCACCCAGCAAGGGATCCCCGATGGCCAGTCCCACCACCGAACAGCCGGAGCCCGGGCAGGTCGGCCGCCGCCGCTTCCTGACCTACCTGGTCGCCGCGCCCACGCTCACCGTCGCCACCAAGCTCACCACCGACGCGGTGGCCCCGGCCCGCGCCGAGGCCGTCGTCCCGACCCTGCCGCAGCCGGCGGAGATCCTCGACCTCGGCGACGTCCTGACGCTGTCGTGCGCGCCGACCGCCGGGATGCTCGTGCTCGAGCTGACCGCCGACGGCCGGGCGCGGCTGCAGCTGCCGCGCGCGGAGGTCGGCCAGGGCATCACGACGGCGACCGCGATGCTCGTCGCCGAAGAGCTGGACCTGCCGCTCGACCGCGTCGACGTCGTGCTCTCCGACGCCCGCACCGAACTGCTGTTCAACCAGCTCACCGGCGGGTCCAACACGATGCGCTCGCTCTACGACCCGGTCCGCGCCACCGCGGCGACCGCCCGCGCCCGGATGGTCGCGGCGGCCGGGGCGCAGTGGGGGACCGACGCGTCGCGACTGTCCACACGCGACGGTGCGGTGTGGGCGCCCGACGGGCGCAGCGCCTCCTACGGCGTCCTCGCCGGGCCAGCGTCCCGCTCGGGCCTGAGCGTCGGGGCGATCCGGCCGAAGGCCGAGTCGGCGCACACGCTCGTCGGGACGCCGACCTCGCGCAAGGACGCCCGCGCGATGGTCACCGGGAAGCAGGTCTACACGCTCGACCTCGACGTCCCCGGCGCGAACCCGGTGATGGTGCGCCGGCCGCCGACCATCAACGGCACCGTGAAGAAGGTGAACAACGAGGCCGCCGTCCGCGCCATGCCCGGGATCATCGACATCGCCGTCGTCCCGACCGGGGTCGCGGTGATGGCCGAGACCTTCGGCCAGGCGCTCGACGGCAAGAACGCCCTCGACGTCACCTGGGGCCCGGGCACGGTCGACGGCGAGGACAACGAAACGATCAAGAAGAAGCTGCGGGCCGCCGCACTGCCGTTCGTGGTGCCGCCGCTGCTGACCCAGTACGTCGACGGCGAGTTCGACTTCGCCTTCGCCAGCCACGCGCCGATGGAGTCGAACTCCGCAGTCGCCGACGTCCGGGAGGACAGCGCGACCATCTGGGCCGGGCTCAAGTCGCCGATCGTGGCGAAGCAGACCATCGCGCAGGAACTGGGCCTGCCGGAGAACAAGGTCACCGTGCACGTCCAGCAGGGCGGCGGGTCGTTCGGGCGGCGGCTGTTCTTCGACGCGGCGCTGGAAGCCGCGCACATCTCGAAGGCGATGAAGAAGCCCGTCCGGCTGATGTGGAGCCGGATCGACGACATGCGCCACGGCCGGGCGCGCGCGGCGAGCTACCACCGGATCCGCGCGACCTTCGCGCTCGGGCAGGTGCTGACGTTCGAACACCGCGTCGCGAGCGTCGAAACCGACTGGAGCCACGGCCTCGGCGAGATCCTGACGGCGTTCGCGGCGAAGCTGCCCGTCGGCGGCAACCTGAGCTTCGCGCAGACGGTGTTCCTGCTGACCGTCAAGTCGCCGTACAACTTCGGCGTCACCACGCAGCTGCTCAACGAGGTCCCGCTGAAGTTCCACACCTCGGCGTGGCGGTCGGTCTACTCGGCGAACACCCGCGGCGCCGAAGAGATCATGGTCGACGAGATCGCCGCGAAGCTCGGCAAGGACCCGGTGGCCTTCCGCCGCGAGTTCATCAAGGAGCCGCGGCAGCGCGCGGTGCTCGACAAGGTCGCCGAGCTCGGCGAGTGGGGCAAGAAGATGCCGGCCGGGTTCGCGCAGGGGATCGCGGTGCACGGCGAGTACAAGTCCTACACCGCCTGCCTGGTCGAGCTGGACGCGCGCGACCCGAAGCACCCGCGCGTCACGAAGGCGACCATCGCCGTCGACGTCGGCAAGCCGGTGAACCCGCGCGGGATCCAGGCGCAGATGCTCGGCGGCCTGACCGACGCGATCTCCACGACGCTCACCGCGGGCCTGCACATCGACCAGGGGCTGCCGCTGGAGGGCAGCTACTCGCAGTTCCACTACGCGCGGCAGAAGAACTCGCCGACGGACGTCCAGGTGCACGTCATGCCCGCGACCGGGGACATCGGCGGCGCGGGCGAGCTGGGCCTGCCGGCGCCGGTCGGCGCGATCGCCAACGCCTACGCCCGGGCGACCGGGATCAAGCCCCGCAGCTTCCCGATCACCTTCCCGGTCGACTTCGACCCGTTCCCGCGCTGAGGAGAACCATGCCGAACTACACCTTCGTGGTGAACGGGAAGACCGTCACCGTCGACGCGCCCGCCGACCTGCCGATGCTGTGGGCGCTGCGCGACAAGCTCAAGGTCCGCGGGCCGAAGTACGGCTGCGGCATCAACGTCTGCAAGGCCTGCACCAGCCACCTCGACGGCGAGGCGTTCAACCCCTGCGTCACGCCGGTGTCGGAGTGCGCCGGGCGCGAGGTCACCACGATCGAGGGCCTGGCCGACGGCGACGAGCTGCACCCGGTCCAGGAGGCGTGGCTGGAGCAGGACGTCGCCCAGTGCGGGTACTGCCAGCCGGGCCAGATCATGGCGGCGGTCGCGCTGCTGAAGAAGACGAAGAACCCGACGGACGCCGACATCGACGCCATCCAGAACGTCTGCCGCTGCGGCACCTACTTCCGGATCCGGGAGGCGATCAAGAGCGCGGCCGCCAAGATGGCCTGACGCGGATGCGGAGGTTCGACAAAAGAACCTCCGCATCCGCGGTTCTTGTAGCAAGTTCACCCGAACGTGGTGGCCCCGGTGGGGTTGGATGTCGGTCTCGGACCTCGACGGAGAGGCCGGGGACCGGAGGCCACCATGCACTACCAGGCGCTTCTGTCCGACGGGCTCGCCCCGCGCGTCGCCGTCCTCGCCACCGAGGTCGAGCGGAAGCTGCCGGAACTCGTCGAGAGCACCGTCCGGCAGATCCGCGCCGAAATGCCGGTCTACGCCGACGCCCGGTTCGTCGCGCACGCCGAACTGCGGAACTCGGTGCGCGCCAACCTCGAGCACGTGATGCGCACGCTGCGCGGCTCGGACGTGCCCGACCTGTCCCAGGCCCGCGCGACCGGCCGGGCCCGGGCCCTGCAGGGCGCGCCGCTGCCGGAACTGCTGCGCGCCTACCGGATCGGGCTGACCGAGGTCTGGCACCGGTTCGTCGAGCTGACCGCCGGCGCGCAGGACCTCGCCGGCCTGGTCGCGGCGACCACGGCGATCTGGGCGCTCATCGACGACCTGGCCGAAGCCCTCACCACGGCCTACCGCGACACGACGGCGGAAGTCATGGTGGCGCACCAGAACCGGCGTTCGGCGCTGGTGGAGGCCCTGTTCGCGGGCGGCGCGGCGACCGAGGGCACGCTCTGGGACATCGCCCGCGTGCTCGACCTGTCCCTGGACGGCACGTTCGTCGTCGTCGCGGCGGAAACCCCGCGGCTGGGCCACGAACCGCTCCCGCAGATCGAGGCCCGGTTGCGCGCGGCCCAGCACGCCTCGGCGTGGCGGCTCACCCCGGACCTGCAGGTGGGGGTGGTGTCCCTGCGCGACCCCGCCGCGGCTTCGGCGATCGTGGCGCTGGTCCGCGAGCACCCGGTGGGCCGTGTCGGGATGAGCCCGGTGTTCACCGGCCTCGGCAACACGGCCCGCGCGCTGCACCTGGCGCGGGTGGCGCTGTCGAGCATGACGCCGGGGACGCCGGGGCTGGTCCAGTTCACCGAGTCCCCGCTGGCCGGTCTGGTGGCGAGCGCCCCGGAGGCGTCGGTCCAGCTGGCCCACCACGTCCTCCAGCCGGTGCTGGACCTGCCGGGCGACGACCGCAACGTGCTCCTGTTGACGCTGCGCGCGTGGTTCGACTGCCAGGGGTCGACGAAGCTGACGTCGGAGCGGATGTTCTGCCACCCCAACACGATCCGCCACCGCCTGAAGAGGATCACGGAGGAGCTGGGGAGGTCGCTGACGAACCCGGCGGACATCGCCGAGCTGGGCGCGGCGCTGCGGGCGTTGAACCTCTTCCCGGACGCGACCCACCTGCCGGCCCCGCGTTAGCGCACCCCGGGCCCGTACCGCCGAGCCATCCCGGTGAGCCACTCGCGGCCGACCGGGTTCGCGGTGTGGACGCGCACTTCCGCCGGCCAGCGGCCGTGCTCGCACAGCCAGAGGACGACCGGGCGGGTCGTGTCGTCACCGCCGAGATCGTGGTCCAGCGAGATGGCGGCGAACTCGCCGGCTGCGAGCAGCGCGATCGCCTCCGTGCTCGACTTCGCCCAGGTCCAGCCGTCCGGGGCCGGGCGCAGGTCGTCCACCCAGAGTCGCTCGGTCACCTCGTCAACCTAGCGGCTGTGGCCGGGTGAGCGGCGTCACGCGCGCCCGTTGTCACGGGTGTCGGGCCTGCGGTGTCTCGTGGTCGATCGGATACCTTCAGCAGAACGGAAAACGCCATGAGCAAGGTCTGGTTCGTCACGGGGTCGTCGCGCGGCTTGGGCCGCCGGTTCGTCGAAGCCGCCCTCGGCCGAGGCGACCGGGTGGCCGCCACGGCACGGTCCACCGCAAGCTTCGGCGAGCTCGTCGCCGCCTACGGCGACGCGGTGCTGCCGCTGGCGATGGACGTCACCGACAAGGCCGCCGTCTTCGAGACCGTGAAGCGCGCCGCTGAGCACTTCGGGCGGCTGGACGTCGTCGTGAACAACGCCGGCTACGCGCAGATCGGCGCCATCGAAGAACTGACCGAGCAGGAGCTGCGCGCGCAGCTGGAGACCAACGTCTTCGGCCCGCTGTGGGTCATCCAGGCCGCCCTGCCGGCGCTGCGCGAACAGGGAGCCGGCCACTTCATCCAGCTGTCGTCGGCGGCAGGGCTGATCGCGATGCCGCTCGGCGGGGCGTACCAGGCGTCCCGGTGGGCGATCGAAGCGCTGAACGAAACCCTGGCCCGGGAGGTCGCCGACTTCGGCGTCAAGGTCACGATCATCGAGCCGGGCGGCTACGCCACCCGCGACGGCAAGAACCCGGACCCCCTCGCCAACGGCCACGTCGCCGAGACCAGCCCGGTCTACGACGGACTCCGCAGCCGGCTCGCCGAGGTGGCGGGCAAGCAGCCGGCGGGCGACCCGGCGGCGGCGGCCCAGGCCCTGCTCAAGATCGTCGACGCGGCCAACCCGCCCCTGCGAGTGCTCTTCGGCCAGGGCTTCCACCCGATGATCCGCCAGGCGTACGCGGACCGGCTCGCGACCTGGGACGAGTGGCAGCACCTGTCGGCGGAGGCCCAGGGCGCTCCCGCCGGAATTGCCGGTGGTCACCGGTAGCGTGGAAACCGGGGGCGCCCCGCGGGCCGGCCGTCGAAGGAAGCTCGCCAGGTCAGGAAGCCGCGAAGGGCTCGGCGGTTCACGCCGCCAGCAGCTCGCGGGTGCGGGCCTGCTCCGCCGCCGAGCCGATCGGGATCACCAGCAGCTCCGTCGCGCCGGCGTCCTCGAGGGATTTCACCTGGCGTCGCACGGTTTCCTCGTCGCCGATCACCACGCTGTCCGACACCCGCTCGTGGCCCTCGCGGTCGAGGATCGCGCGGTAAGCCGGGATGTTCGCCGCTCCGCCGTACGTCTGCTCCACCCACGCTCGGCGTTCGTCCACTTCGGACGTCACGCAGACCAGCTGGCCGGAGACCACGCGGGACGCGCCGCCCAGTGCCGGGACCACGAACTCGCCGATCGCCCGCGGGCCCGCCCAGGTCGTGATCACGCCGTCGGCGAGCTCGCCGGCCAGCCGCGTCGACTGCGGGCTCACCGAGCCGATCAGCACCGCCGGCCGCTCCGCCCCGGGGGCGTTCACCGCGCCCGACGCCGTCAGCGATTCGCCGTGGACGTCCGCCTTTTCCCCCCGCAGCAACGGGTGCAGCGCCTGGAGGTACTCGCGCAGGTGCCGGATCGGGCGGTCGTAGGAATACCCGAACTCGCCTTCGACGATGAACCGGTGGCTCAGCCCGAGGCCGAGGTGGACGGGCACCCCGGCCGCCGCCTGGACCGTCAGTGCCTGCGCGGCCATGGTGAGCGGGTGCCGCGAGTACGTCGGCACGACGCAGGTCCCCAAGGCGAGCCCGGGGGCGGCCGCGGCGAGCGCCGGCAGCGCCGTGAGCGCATCCCACCCGCCGCGCTGCGCCACCCAGAGCGTGCTGTAGCCGAGCTTCGCCGCTTCGCGGGCTTGAGCCGTCATGGCGTCGAAGCCGACACCGAGCTCGTCGATCAGGATTCCGGTGCGCACGGGGCCTCCCAGGTGGTCAGTAGGCGCGTTCGAGCTGTTTGCGGTCGAGCGCGACGGCTTCGGTGAACAGCGTCAGTGCCCGCGGCGCCACCTCGCGCAGTTGCCTCGTCGACACGGCGAGCGGCTCGAAGGCGTGCGCGACGGTGTCGGCGATCAGCGCCGGCTCGGGTGGCGGGGAGGCGCCGAGGAACCCGTTCAGCACGGCCTGGAAAGCGACGACGAGCTCGCGCACCGGCCGGTCCGTGCGGAGCAGGTCGTTGGCGGCCAGCAGGTCCAGGTACTCGACGAAGGCTTCCGCGTGCCGCGGGTCGAGTTTTCCGTGCAGCTTGGGCAGCAGCTTGCCGAGCGTCTCGGCGTCGTCGGCGTACCCGGCCCGCAGCAGCGGGCGCTTCAGCACGTTGGCGTACTGGATCTCGGTCAGCTGCGAAAGCCGCACGCTGAGCGGGTCGGCCGCGATCGTCGCCACGAGCTCTTCGAGCACCCCGACCGACTCGCGGAGAAGAACCGCGAGGAACAGCTCTTCCCGGTTCTTCCAGTGCAGGTAGACGGTGCCCTTGCCGACGTCCGCCCGCTCGGCGACGTCCTCGATGGTCGTGCGCCGGTAGCCGACCCGCAGGAGCAGGTCGGCGGCGGCGTCGAGGATGCGCTCGGCCCGTTCGGCCCGGTCTTCGGCAGGAGGCACGCGACGATCATATGACCAAATTTCTCATTTGGTCAAACGTCGAGCCAGCACGGGCCGGGGAGGGGAGTGTTCGCGCCGGGTCAGGAGTCGGACGAACGCTTCCAGAGGTTGATGTCCGCGTCCGTCGCGTGGCCGTCGATCTCCGTCAGCTCCTCGGACGAGAACTCGAGGTTGCCGAGCGCGCCGACGTTGTCCTCGAGCTGCTTCACGCTGCTCGCGCCGATCAGCACCGACGTCACCCGGCTGTCGCGCAACGCCCAGGCCAGCGCGAGCTGCGCCAGCGACTGCCCGCGGCGGCCGGCGATGTCGTTCAGCGCGCGGACCCGGCCCAGCCGGTTCTCGTCGAGGGTGTCCGGGTCGAGCGACTTGCCCTGCGCCGCGCGCGAGTCCTCCGGGACGCCCTTCAGGTACCGGTCGGTCAGCAGGCCCTGCGCCAGCGGGGAGAACGCGATGCACCCCGCGCCCGCCTCTTCGAGGGTGTCGAGGAGCCCGTCCGCTTCGATCCAGCGGTTGAGCATCGAATACGACGGCTGGTGGATCAGCAGCGGCGTGCCGAGCTCGCGCAGCAGCCGCGCGGCCTCGGCCGTCCGCTCCGAGCTGTAGGACGAGATCCCGACGTACAGCGCTTTCCCGGCGCGGACCGCGGCGTCGAGCGCGCCGACCGTCTCCTCCAGGGGCGTCTCGGGGTCGAACCGGTGCGAGTAGAAGATGTCGACGTAGTCCAGGCCCATCCGGCCCAGCGACTGGTCCAGGGAGGACAGCAGGTACTTGCGGGAGCCCCACTCGCCGTACGGGCCGGGCCACATGTCGTAGCCCGCCTTCGTGGAGATGACCAGCTCGTCGCGGTACGGCCGGAAGTCGGTGGCCAGCAGCCGCCCGAAGTTCTCCTCCGCCGAGCCGTACGGCGGGCCGTAGTTGTTGGCCAGGTCGAAGTGGGTGATGCCCAGGTCGAACGCGCGGCGGGTGATCGCGCGCTGGGTCTCCAGGGGCTTGTCGTGGCCGAAGTTGTGCCACAGCCCGAGGGAGATCGCGGGCAGCTTGAGCCCGGAGCGCCCGCAGCGCCGGTAGGGGATGGAGTCGTAGCGGCCGGAAGCGGCGAGGTAGGTCACGCGGCCGATGCTAGCCCGCTCTTCGGGTACGCTCCTGGTGAGCGACCGCTTAGGAGGCACGTGGTGGGCACCGGATTCTTCACCTCCGTCGACGACGTGTCGGCCAAGCTGGCCGAAGCCGGCTACCTGGCCTCGACGGCGGTGGCGACCACGGTGTTCCTCGCGGACCGGCTGGGCAAGCCGCTGCTGGTCGAAGGCCCGGCCGGGGTCGGCAAGACCGAGCTCGCCAAGGCCGTCGCCCAGGTCAGCGGCTCGCGGCTGGTGCGCCTGCAGTGCTACGAGGGCATCGACGAGGCCCGCGCGCTCTACGAGTGGAACCACGCGAAGCAGCTGCTGCGGATCACCGCCGGCCGCGACGAGACGTGGGAGGGCGCGCGCACCGACATCTTCGGCGAGGAGTTCCTGCTGCGCCGCCCGCTGCTCACCGCGATCTCGTCGGACGAGCCGACCGTGCTGCTGATCGACGAGACCGACAAAGCCGACATGGAGGTCGAAGGCCTGCTGCTCGAGGTGCTCGGCGACTTCCAGGTCACCGTGCCCGAGCTCGGCACGATCACCGCCACGCGCCCGCCGTTCGCCGTGCTGACGTCCAACGCGACGCGCGAGCTGTCCGAGGCGCTGCGTCGCCGGTGCCTGTTCCTGCACATCGACTTCCCCGACGAAGACCTCGAACGCGACATCGTCCGGCTCAAGGTCCCCGGGATCGACACCGCTCTCGCCGATTCCGTCGTCCGGGTGATCGCCGCGCTGCGCGCGATGGACCTGCGCAAGCTGCCGTCGGTCGCGGAGACCATCGACTGGGCGCGCACCCTCCTCGCGCTCGGGGCGTCGACGCTGGACGAGCGGGTCGTGCGCGAGAGCCTCGGCGTCGTGCTCAAGCACCAGGACGACATCGCCAAGGCGGGCGCCGGCCTGCGGCTCGAACAGGTCCTGGACGCGTCGTGACCGGCGGCGTGCCGGAGCGGCTCGCGGCGTTCGTCAAGGCCTTGCGCGCCCAGGGCATCCCGGCCGGGCCCGCCGAGACCGTCGACGCCGCCGCCGCGCTGGAAGTCCTCGGGATGGACGACCGTGCGCTCGTCCGCGAAGGCCTGGCCGCGGCCCTGGTCCGCCGCGGCGGGCAGCGGGCGGTCTTCGACGCCGCGTTCGACCTGTACTTCCCGGCGGGCGTCGGCGCGCCCGAGCGGGCCCGCGAAGACCAGCCGACGACGCTGGAGGAGCTGCGCGAGGAGCTGGCCGCCGCGCTGGCCGACGGCGACCAGCAGGCGCTGGCGCAGCTCGCCGGGCTCGCCGTCGACATGCTGGGCCAGTACGGCTCGGCGTCCGGACCGGGCGGCGGCTTCTCCGCCCACCAGACCCTGGAACGGCTCCAGCCGCAGACGCTGATCGCGCGGGTGCTGGCCGCGGTCCGCGGCGGCGGCGCCCGCGGGGAGTTCACCGACCGGCTCGACCGCGACGAGATCCGCCGCCGCGTCGAGGGCTTCCGCGGGCAGATCCGCACCGAGGCGCGCCGCCGGGCGGCCGAAGTCCGCGGCCGCGAGCGCGTCGCCAAGCACGCCATCGCCCCTTCACCCGACCGGGTCGACTTCCTCATCGCGAGCCGCACCCAGCTCGCCGAACTCCGGCGCACGATCCAGCCGCTGTCCCGCAAGCTGGCAACGCGCCTGGCCGCACGACGCCGCCGGCGGACGCGGGGCCAGATCGACCTGCGCCGCACGCTGCGCCGGTCGCTTTCGACCGGCGGGGTGCCGCTGCGCCCGGCGTATCGCCACCGGCGGCCCGGACGGCCGGAAATCGTGCTGCTGTGCGACCTGTCCGGGTCGGTGGCCGGGTTCGCGAACTTCACCATGCTGCTGGTGCAGGCGCTGCGCGACCAGTTCAGCAAGATCCGCGTGTTCGCCTTCGTCGACAGCGCCGACGAGGTCACCCACCTGGTCACCACGGGCGCGGCCGACCCCGAGCACCTGGGCGCGCGCATGCTGTCCGAAGCGGCGCTGGTGCGCTGGGACGGCCACAGCGACTACGGCGGCTCGCTGCGCCAGTTCACCGAGAACTGGCTGGGCGCGGTCGGCCCCCGGACGTCGGTGCTGATCCTCGGCGACGCCCGCACCAACGGCGGTGACCCGAACCTCGACGCGGTCCGCGAGATCAAGGCCCGCGCCCGGCACGTCTACTGGCTCAACCCCGAACGGCGGTCGCTGTGGTCCACGGGGGACTCGGCGGCGCTGGAGTACGCCGACGTCGTCGAGATGCACGAGTGCCGCACGGTGCACCAGCTCGGCACGCTGGTCACCCGCCTGCTGCCGGTGTGAGCCAGGCGTCGATGTCACGCAGCATGGCCTTCTTGGTCGCATCGGGCGCGAAGGACGCCGTGACGCTCGCGCGGGCGAACTCCGCCATCGTCGTGTCGTCGTAGCCGAAAGCCTGCTGGACCCGGGCGTACTCCCCGGCCAGCGCGGCGCCGGTGACGGACGGGACGTCGGTGTTGAGCGTGACCGTCAGGCCCGCGTCGAGCAGGCGGGGGAGCGGGTGCTCGGGCAGCGACGGCACCAGGCCCAGCGTCACGTTCGACGACGGGCACACCTCCAAGGCGAGCCCCCGGTCGCGCACCTCGGCGACCAGCGACGGGTCGTCGAGGACGCGGATGCCGTGGCCGAGCCGTTCGGTCCGGCCGACGTCGAGGGCTTCGCGGATGCTCTCGGGTCCGGCGTCTTCGCCGGTGTGGTGGAGCAGGTGGAGCCCGGCCGCGCGGGCCTTCTCGAAGAGCGTCGCGAACGGCTGCAGTGAGTGGTTTTCCTCGCCCGCCATGCCGATCGCGAAGACTTCGTCGTACTTCAGCGCCAGTTCGAGGGTGCGTTCGGCCCGCTCGACCGAGCGGCGCCGGGAGTGGTCGAGCAGCAACCGCCACTCCAGGTCGTCGCTCTGCGACAGTCCTTTGAGGACGGACTGCAGTGGCATTTCGAGGTCGCCCAAGCGTTCCCCGTGCGAGGCCGCGGTGAAGGTGACTTCGGCGTAGCGCGTGCCCTGGGCGGCTTCGTCCTCGCAGTACTCGCGCGCGATGCGTTCGAAGTCTTCGGGACGCCGCAGGCACGACCGGATGAGCGCGTTGTAGTCGGCGAAGGCGCGGAAGCCGTCGAACACCGGGGGTTCGCCCGGGACGTCGACGCCGTTCGCCTCGCCGAGCTCACGCAGCGTGGCCGGGCGGATCGTGCTCTCCAGGTGAACGTGCAGGTGGGCCTTCGGCAGGGCGGCCAGGTCGCGCATGATCGCGAGCCTAGGCGCGCCCGGTGGCCTTCCGCGCGGCATTTTCCGGGCCCGGGCGCGGCGGGCTCAGGTTTTGGGCCTCGTCACACGGGGAACCTCCGGGTGGTTCGTCCGCGTTGTCAGGATGACCGCAACCGACGAGGGAGGGCCACCGTGCCTCTGATGAAGAAGCTGACCATGCTGGCCGGCGCCGCCGGTGCGGCCCGTGCGTACGCCAAGAAGAACCCCGAAAAGGTGAACCAGGCCGTCGGGAAGGCGGCGAAGTTCGTCGATGACAAGACCAAGGGCAAGTACCACCAGCAGATCGCCGGCGCGGTCCGCAAGGTCAACTCGGTGACCGGGCAGCCGGGCCACCCGGGCCAGGCCACCGGCCGGTAGGTCACTCCCCGGTCAGGACCTCCAGGAGTCCCTCGCCGTACTTGGCGAGCTTGTTCTCGCCGACGCCGCTGACCGTGCCCAGATCCGCCAGCGACGCCGGCCGTTGCGTGGCGATCTGGCGCAAGGTCGCGTCGTGGAAGACGACGTAGGCGGGCACGCCCTGTTCCTTCGCGACACCGGCGCGCCAAGCCCGCAGGCGTTCGAACAGCGGGGCCGCCTCCGCGGGCATCTCGACCGCGGCGGCGGCCTTCCGTGTGCTGCGGACCTTCGCGGCGGCGACCCGCTCGGGTTCGCGGCGCAGCAGCACCTGGCGATCGCCGCCCAGCACCTCCGCGCTCGTTTCGGTGAGCACGAGCGAGCCGTAGTCGCCTTCGACGGCGAGCAGGCCCTGCGCGAGCAGCTGCCGCACCACCGCGCGCCACTCCGGCTCGCGCAGCTCGGTGCCGATGCCGAACGTCTTCAGCGTGTCGTGCTGGAACTGCGTGACCTTCGGCGTGGCCTTGCCGAGCAGGATGTCGATGATCTGGCCGGCACCGAACTTCTGGCGCCGCTCGTTGCGCAGCCGCACGACCGTCGACAGCAGCTTCTGCGCCGGGATCGTGCCGTCCCACTTCTCCGGCGGGTTCAGGCACGTGTCGCAGTTGCCGCACGGCCCGGCCGCCTGCCCGAAGTAGTTCAGGATCTGTACGCGGCGGCACTCGACCGTCTCGCACAGCGCCAGCATCGCGTTCAGGTGCGCGGCCAGCCGCCGCCGGTGCGCTTCGTCGCCTTCGGACGTGTCGATCATCTTGCGCTGCTGGACGACGTCCTGCAGCCCGTACGCGAGCCAGGCCGTCGACGGCAGGCCGTCGCGGCCCGCGCGGCCGGTTTCCTGGTAGTAGCCCTCGACCGACTTAGGCAGGTCCAGGTGCGCGACGAACCGGACGTCCGGTTTGTCGATGCCCATCCCGAACGCGATCGTCGCGACCACGATCAGCCCGTCCTCGCGCAGGAACCGCGACTGGTGCTTCGCGCGGGTGCGCGCGTCGAGCCCCGCGTGGTAGGGCACCGCCGGAATCCCGTTCTGCACCAGGAACTCCGCGGTCTTCTCGACGGAGTTGCGGGACAGGCAGTAGACGATCCCCGCGTCACCCTGGTGCTCGGTCCGCAGCAGTTCGAGCAGCTGCCGCTGCGGCGAGTTCTTGCCGACGATCCGGTACTGGATGTTCGGCCGGTCGAAGCTCGCGACGAAGTGCCGGGCCTCGTCGAGGTTCAGCCGGGCCGCGATCTCCTTGTGCGTGGCCTCGGTCGCGGTCGCCGTCAGCGCGATCCGCGGCACGTCCGGCCACCGCTCGTGCAGCGCGGAGAGCTGGAGGTAGTCGGGCCGGAAGTCGTGACCCCACTGGGCGACGCAGTGCGCTTCGTCGATCGCGAACAGCGAGATCTTGCCGCGGTCGAGCAGCCGCACGGTGGATTCCACCGAAAGCCGTTCCGGCGCCAGGTAGAGCAGGTCGAGCTCGCCGTTGAGGAACGCCGACTCCACCTCCTGCCGCGCCTGGTAGTCCTGGGTGGAGTTGAGGAAACCGGCGCGGACGCCGGCGTTCCGCAGCGCGTCCACCTGGTCCTGCATCAGCGCGATCAGCGGCGAGACGACCACGCCCACACCGGGCCGCACGAGCGCGGGAATCTGGTAGCACAACGACTTCCCGCCGCCGGTGGGCATCAGCACGAGCGCGTCGCCGCCGGCGATCACGTGCTCGACGATCGCCGCCTGGTCGCCGCGGAAGCTGTCGTAGCCGAACACGCGCCGGAGGGTCTCCAGCGCGTCGGACGCGGGTGCGAGGTCGGTCTCTGCCACCCGCCCGACTATAGAGCGGGGGTCCGACAGTTCCGGCCCGGCCCGCCGCGGGGTGCCAGAATGGGCGGGTGCAGCACTGGCCCGTTCCCGACCTCACCGCGTATTTCGCCGGCGTCTGGCGCCTGGAGCGGGAAATCCGCACGGCGGACGGCGACCCGGCGGGCGAGGTGACCGGGACGGCGACCTTCAGCGAAACCGAGGGCGTGCTCGTCTACCACGAGGAGGGCGAGCTGCGGCTCGGCGGCCACGTCGGGCCGGTCACGCGGACCCTGCACTACCGCCTCGGGGAACCCGGCCGGGCGGCGGTCCACTTCGACCACGGCGGCTTCTTCCACGACCTCGACCTGCGCGAAGGCCACTGGACGGCCGACCACCCCTGCCGCGCCGACCGCTACCGCGGCGAGTACCGGGTGACCGGCGCCGCGCGGTGGCGGCAGGAGTGGGCGGTGCGCGGGCCGGCGAAGGACCACGTGATCGTCAGCCGGTTCACCCGCTAGACGATGCCGCCGTTGGCGCGCAGCACCTGGCCGTTCACCCAGCGCGCCGGCCCGGCGAGGAACGCCACGACCTCGGCGATGTCCTCCGGCTGCCCGAGCCGCTCCAGCGGCGGCTGCTGGGCCATCCGGGCGATCGTCTCCTCGTCCTTGCCGTCGAGGAACAGTGCGGTCGCGGTCGGGCCGGGCGCGACGGTGTTCACGGTGATGTCGCGGCCGCGCAGCTCGCGCGCCAGGATCATGGTGATCGCCTCGACTGCGCCCTTCGTCGCGTTGTAGACGCCGTAGCCGGGCAGGTTCAGGCCCAGCACCGACGTCGAGGTGGTGATCACCGCGCCGCCGTCGCGGACCCGCCGCGCGGCCTGCTGGGCCACCGCGAACGTGCCGCGGATGTTGGTGCGGTGCACCCGGTCCAGGACGTCGAAGTCGGTGTCGGCGATCGGGGTCGGCGGGTTCATCACGCCGGCCAGGTGCGCGACGACGTCCACGCCGCCGTAGGTGCGTTCCGCGGTGTCGAACAGCTCCGCGACCGCGGCCGGGTCGGCCACGTCGGCGCGGACGGCGATCGCCCGGCCACCGCCCGCCGTGATGGCGTCGACCGCGGCCTGCGCCTCCTTCTCGTTGCCGGCGTAGTTGACGACGACCGCCATGCCGTCGGCGGCCAGGCGCTCGGCGACCTGGCGGCCGATGCCGCGGGAGCCGCCGGTGACGATCGCGACGCGGGAGTCAGCAGGGGTGCTCATCGATTCCTTCTTCCGGTTCGTTCCACTCGGTCTGTTATCGACGATACCACTCACGCGGTAACGCTGCTAGCCACGCGGTGTCACCGTCGTCACCTCCCCGCAGCGGGGCGAGGGCATCCGGCCGTATCGACAGGGCCGGACGGCCGAATCCGGAGGTCAGGCGCCCCTTGCCCGTTTTCGGCCGCGCTAATCAGGGAACACCGCTCGCATCGGGGGCTTGACATCCTTGAAGGAGTTTGAGCGATGCCCACATGGCTGATCGTCTTGATCGTCGTCGTGGCCGTCGCGGTGCTCGGCGCCGTGATCTGGCTGGTGACGCAGGAAATGCAACGAAAACGGCTGCAGCAGCGGTTCGGTCCCGAGTACGACCGCACGGTCGCGGAGAAGGACAGCCCCCGTGCCGCGCAGCGCGAACTCGCCGAGCGCGAACGCCGGCACAAGGAGCTCGACATCCGGCCGCTTTCGGCGTCGGCGCGCGAGCGCTACGCCCGGGAATGGGCGCAGGTGCAGGAAAAGTTCGTCGACCAGCCGTCCGCCGCGGTCGCCGAGGCCGAGCAGCTGCTGAACGCGCTGATGGCCGAACGCGGGTACCCGACCGAGGGCTACGAGCAGCAGCTGGCCGACCTGTCCGTGCGGCACGCCAAGACCCTCGAGCACTACCGGGCCGCGCACACCACGCAGCAGAAGCGCGACGGAGCGTCCACTGAGGACCTGCGCGACGCGATGGTGCGCTACCGCACC
Source organism: Amycolatopsis sp. NPDC003861 (assembly GCF_053605405.1). Taxonomy (NCBI): domain Bacteria; kingdom Bacillati; phylum Actinomycetota; class Actinomycetes; order Pseudonocardiales; family Pseudonocardiaceae; genus Amycolatopsis; species Amycolatopsis sp. NPDC003861. The sequence continues at coordinate 39,003 of NZ_JBSGJD010000005.1, read as the reverse complement.
GTGTTCGAGGACCTGCTCACCGACGGCGCCGACGACGAGCAGCACCACGACCGCCACGAGCGCCGCAACGGCCACGACCACAGCGGTCGCGAACACGGTGACCACGACCGCGACACCGAGCGACGGGACACCGACCGTCACGAGACCGAGCGCCAGGCGTCCGCGACCCCGCGGACCGAGTCGAATGGAGGACGCTGACCATGACCGAGCACCTGACGCGGCACGACGCCGAGGACGACCGGGACCTGACCGGCCGGGAGGACGACCGCGAGGCCTACGCCGGCGACCGCGCCACCGACTTCCGCGAGCCGGGCACGGCCGGAGACGACCAGGGCCTGAGCACCGCGGACCTGGCCTCGGCCGGGCACCACGACACCACCACCGCCGAGGAATCGGGCGGGGACGTGGAAGCGCCCGCCGGATCGGGTGGCGACGTCGAAACGCCCGCGGCCTCGGGTGGCGACGTCGAAACCCCCGCCGCTTCGGGTGGCGACGTCGAGACGCCGGCACTGATCGACGAGGAGAAGGTCACCGGCTTCCGCGACCGCTGGCAGAACGTCCAGACCGGTTTCGTCGACGACCCGAAGCAGGCCGTCCAGCAGGCCGACGAGCTCGTCGCCGCCGTGATCAGCGCGCTGGCCACCACGTTCGCCGAGCACAAGAGCGAGCTGGAAGCCCAGTGGCAGCAGGGCGAACCGGCCACCGAGGAGCTGCGGATCGCGCTGCGCCGCTACCGCTCGTTCTTCGACCAGCTGCTGCCGCGGTAGCGGGCGCCGTTTGCCGGCAGGCATGATCGGGTAGGTCTGCGCAGGGAAGAAGTCGGCAAACGGGAGGCAGCCGGATGAACGTGGCCGATCTGCTCGTCGAAGGGTTCAGCCGGGTCCAGGGCACGGTGCGCTCCGCGGTGGACGGACTCACCGCGGAGCAGCTCGGGACCCGGCCGGACGGCGAAGGCAACTCGATCGCCTGGCTGGTGTGGCACCTGACCCGGGTCCAGGACGACCACGTCGCCGACGTGGCCGGCACCGAGCAGGTCTGGACCGGCCAGGACTGGCTGTCGCGGTTCGGCCTCCCGTTCCCGGCCGGGGACACCGGGTACGGCCACCGCCCGGCCGACGTCGAAGCGGTCCGCGTCGACGACCCCGGCCTGCTCACCGGCTACTACGACGCCGTGCACGAGCAGACCGTCCGGTACCTCGAAGGGCTCGGCGAGCCGGACCTCGACCGGATCGTCGACGAGGCCTGGGATCCGCCGGTGACCCTGGGCGTGCGGCTGATCAGCGTCCTCGACGACGACATCCAGCACGCCGGGCAGGCGATGTACGTGCGCGGCCTGCTGAAGCGCGGCTAGCTCAGCAAGCTTCGTAGCCGTCCTCGCGGTGATCGGCGAGGCGCTGCGGCCCCGGGCCGTCGGCGCCGAGCCGGTCGCCGGGGTTCGCGAGCCGGCACTTGGCCAGGGACATGCAGCCGCAGCCGATGCAGTCGTCCAGCTGGTCGCGCAGCTGTTCCAGCTGCCGGATCCGCGCGTTCAGGTCGTCCTGCCAGCAGCGGGAGATCCGCGCCCAGTCGGCGCGGGTCGGCGTGCGGTCGTCGGAAAGCAGGCCGAGCACTTCCCGGATCTTCGACAGCGGCATCCCGACCCGCTGGGACATCCGGATGAACGTCACCCGCCGCAGCGTGTCGCGGCGGTAGCGCCGCTGGTTGCCCGCGGTGCGGCGGCTGTGGATGAGGCCTTCGTCCTCGTAGAAGCGCAGGGCCGACGCGGGTACTCCGCTGCGCCGGGAAAGCTCGCCGACCGTGAGATCCGGCAGCGACGGGGCCGGGGCGTCCACCATGGCGCACAGCCAACCACAGCGGCACACTTGACTTCAAGCCAACTTGAAGTTCCATCCTCGTGCGGAAGGCAACAACGCCTGCGTGTCGAGGAGGAAGTGTGTCGGAAGCGCCGATCCGGGTCGCGGTGATCGTGGGAAGTGTCCGGGAAGGACGGTTCGGGCCGGTGGTGGCGAACTGGCTCGCGGGGGTCGCGGACGCGCACGGCGGCTTCGAAGCCGACGTCGTCGACCTCGCCGAACCCGACCTCCCGCTCGTGATGCCGGCCTTCGGGGCCACGCCGTCCGCGGAGGTCGTCGCCGAGGTCGCGAAGGTGGCTCCGCGGCTCGAAGCCGCCGACGCCTTCGTCGTCGTCACCCCGGAGTACAACCACAGCTACCCGGCTTCGCTCAAGAACGCCATCGACTGGCACCGGCCCGAATGGCGGGCCAAGCCGGTCGCTTTCGTGTCCTACGGCGGGATCTCCGGGGGGTTGCGCGCGGTCGAGCACCTGCGGGCGGTCTTCGCGGAGCTGCACGCGGTGACCATCCGCGAGACCGTCAGCTTCCACGGCGCCCAGACGCGGTTCGGCGACGACGGCCTGCCGAACGACGACGCGGCGGGCGTCGCGGCGAAGACGATGCTCGACCAGCTGGGCTGGTGGGCGCGGTCGCTGTCCGAAGCCCGGGCGGCGCGGCCCTACCCCGGCTGAGGCGCCAAGACGTCATGTCGACATCGGCCGTCACGCCTGGCAGGCCTGGTACGGCAGCCGGATGTCGGGGCCGGACAGGCCGATCGTGACGTACCCGCCCTGCGTGGCCAGCGCCGCGAAGGCGGTGCAGACCAGCTGATTGATCCCGGCGGCGGAGATCGGTTGCAGCGGGAACGGGACGGTGATCGTCGGCGGCGAGCCGGGGGTGAAGGTGATCGCGCCGGACCGGCGGGGCAGCTCGGTCGTGTACCCACCGGCCAGCTCGTCGGCCGACGGCCCGTCCAGCAGCATCGTCAGGGTGGCCTCGACACCGACCGGCCCGCTGCCCGGCCGGGATATCGGCGACAGCCGGTCGTTGAGGACGAAGTAGAGGATCACGTCGGTGCCGCGGCCGTCGTCCGCCGGGCTCCGCAGGGTCGGCGCCGGGCCCGCCCCGAGCACCGGCGTCGGCTTGATCCCGCACGCGCTCACCAGCAGCAGCACCGCGAAGAAGGCGAGTTTCTTCACCACGCCTCCCGGGGCACGCGAAGCTCGAACCGGGCGCCGGTGCCGGTGTTGACGGCGACGATGTCACCACCGTGCAGCCGCGCGTTCTCCCGCGCGATCGACAACCCGAGGCCGCTGCCCTCGGACCGGGCGCGGGCGGTGTCGGCCTTGGTGAAGCGGTCGAAGACCCGCGGGAGGACGTCGGCCGGGATCCCGGGCCCGTGGTCGGTGACGGTGAGCACGACGTCGCCGCCTTCCGGCCGCAGCACCACTTCGACCGGCGGCGCGCCGTGCCGCAGCGCGTTGCCGACGAGGTTCGCCACGACGATGTCGAGCCGCCGCCGGTCGAGCCCCGCGGTGATCCCGGGCGGCAGGTCGGCGGTCAGCTCGGCCCCGGGTTCCCAGCCGCGCGCGGCGAGGGTGTCACCGATCGCCGCGGCGACGTCCAGCTCCTCCCGGCGCAGTTCGGCCCGGCCGGCGTCGAAGCGGGAGATCTCGATCAGGTCCTGCACCAGCCGGGTCAGCCGCCGCGTTTCGGCCGACACCAGCCGCGCCGCGACCGCGGTGTCGGGCGGCAGCTGCTCGGCGTCCTCGTCGAGGACGTCGGTGACCGCGTTCATCGCCGCCAGCGGCGTGCGCAGTTCGTGGGAGACGTCGGCGACGAACCGCCGCGCGTCGGCCTCCATCGCGCGCAGGGTGCCGACCGTGCGCTCCAGCTCCGCGGCGGTGTGGTTGAACGTGGTGACCAGCTGGGCGAGCTCGTCGGACCCCTTCGCGCGCAGCCGCACGTCGAGCCGTCCGCGGCCGAGCTGGCTGGCCGCGGTGTTCAGCGCGCGGACCGGCCGCAGCACCTGCCGCGCGGCGAGCAGCGCGACCCCGACCGCGACCGGCAGGGCGAGCGCGGAGAACAAGAAGGCGTAGCGGGCCAGCGAGTCGATCGCCTCCTGCTGGTCGGTCAGCCGCGTCATCGCGTAGACCACGAGGCCGCTCGGCTTGCCGTCGCCGGTCTGCACCGGGACGCCGACGAAGAACAGCGGGTAGCCCTGGACGTCGACGCGCTGGAACTGGATGTTCGTGGTGGTGGCCACGGCGCGGCGCAGGTCGGCCGGCACGTCGTCGATCGACAGGCCCGAGGTCGCGTGCAGGTTCCGATAGACGATCAGAGCGTTGCTGGACTTGAGCGTCATCGCGAAGGCGTCGAGCGTGGCCTGCGACGGCGGCAGCGACACGGTCGGCAGGTACGCGGCGATCTGGTCGCGCAGCTTCAGCATGGTCTGGTCCTGCACGCCTTCCAGGATGGCCCGGCGCGCCAGGACGTAGCTCGCGCCGGCCGCGGTGGTGGCGCCGAGGATCATGATGACGGCGAAGGCAGCGACCAGCCGGGGCCGCAGCCCGGCGAGCCACGACCGGAGCCGCGGTGCGGTCACGACCGGCCGAACCGGTAGCCGAAGCCCCGGACCGTCTGCACGTATTCCGGTTTCGCCGGCACGTCCTCGATCTTCGCGCGCAGCCGCTGCACGCAGGCGTCGACGAGCCGGGAGTCCCCGAGGTAGTCGTGGTCCCACACGGCGGAGAGGATCTGCTGGCGGCTGTACACCTGCCCGGGTGTGCGCGAGAGCTCCAGCAGCAGCTTGAGCTCGGTCGGGGTCAGCGACACCGGCGCGCCGCGCTTGGTCACCTCGAGCCCGGACCGGTCGATGACGAGGTCGCCGTGCCGCTCCTCGGCCGCCGCCGGCCCGCCCGGCCGTTCGGCGGCCGAGCGGCGCAGGACCGCCCGGATCCGCGCGTCCAGCACCCGCGGCTCGACCGGCTTGGCGACGTAGTCGTCCGCGCCCGCTTCGAGCCCGGCCACGACGTCGAAGTCGTCGCTGCGCGCGGTGAGCATGATGATCGGGACCGGGCCGGACGCGCGCATCCGGCGGCAGGTCTCGAAGCCGTCCATGCCGGGCAGCATCAGGTCGAGCACGACGATGTCGGGCCGGTGGTGCACGAGCACCTCGATGCCGAGCTCGCCGGATTCCGCGGTGCGCACCACGTGTCCCTGCCGGCGCAGGGCCAGCTGCAGGCCCTCCCGCACCGCCGCGTCGTCCTCTACCACCAGTACCTCGGCCACGGCGCCATTATTCGGAAAAGCGCACGTCATGGCGACCCGGGCGGATCTTGTAGCAAAACCATGACATCGCGCTGACGGGATCCCGAAGACCGCGTTCCAGACTCGGGGACATGGCAGTGATCCTCACCGACGCACCTTCCGCGACCCGCCCGGCCGGCCCCGCGCCCGTGACCCGGGCCGCGTCCCGCACGGCCGTCCTCCTCGCGGGCGCGGCCGGGTTCGCCCTCGCGTTCGTCGCGGCCTACCTGCTCTTCGTCCGCACGGAGGCCGGCCGCGGCGTCGAGAACGGCGTCGTCCGCAGCGCCCAGTCCGCGGGGACCACAGTGGACTGGGCGGACCCGCTGCGGCAGACCGACCTGGTGGTGGTGCTCGGCGGGGTGGCGGTGCTCATCGTGGCGATCGCCGTGGTCCGGCGGCGGCTGGCCCTCGGCGTGATGGCGCTGGTGCTGCTGGCCGCGCCCCTGGTGGTGGCGCAGCTGCTCAAGCTGTACGTCCTGGAGCGCCCGAGCACCGGCGACCGCTTCGGCGTGGCGAGCCACAACAGCTTCCCGAGCGGGCACGTCAGCGCGGCGATGGCCGTGCTCGTGGCGCTCGCGATCGTCCTGCCCCGCCGGTTCCGGCTGACGGCCCTGGTGACGGGCAGCGCCGGCGTCGCCTGGGTCTCGGCGGCGGCGGTGGCACTGGGCTGGCACCGGTTGAGCGACACCGTCGGCGGCTGCTTGCTGGTCGCGGCGGTCACCTGCGCCGGGGCGGCGGTGGTGTCCGCCCGCCGCCCCGACGGTGACCGGGTGCCGCCGATCCCGGTGCTGACCGGGTTCCTGGCCCCGTCGGCGCTGGTGCTGGCGGGGTACGCGGTGCTTTCGACGGCGACCTCGGGAGCGGCCCAGTTCGTGGCGGCGCTGGTGCTGGCGGCGCTGGCGTCGATGGCGGTGGTGCTGCTGCTGACGGGCCCGTTGCGCCGGGTGGCGTTCGACCCGGCCGAGACCCGCGTCCGCCGGCTCCGGCGGTACTGACTCGGGCCGGGCCAGTTTCCCGGGATTGGCCCGCGACAGCGGGACGGCACCGCGCCTAGCGTCGGTGGGATGGACCCGAGGCTCGCCGATGACCTGCACTCCCTGCCCGATCTCCTCGACACCGCAAGCAAACTCGCGGCCGAGGCGCTCGCCGGGCTGGACCACCGGGCGGCCGCCGTCCCGCCCGTGGCCGCCGCCCCGGCGCCCCTGCCGCTCGACGGCGCCGGCGCACGCGGGGCCCTGAACGAGTTCACGCGACGCTGGGAGCCCGGTTTCGCCGCGAGCGCGGGTCCCCGGTACCTCGGTTTCGTGACCGGCGGCGCGACCCCCGCCGCACTGGCCGGGGACTGGCTGACCGCCGCCTACGACCAGAACCCCGCCAGTGGCATGGACTCCTCGGCGCAAGACCTCGAGCGCGAGACCGTCGGCTGGCTGGCCGAACTGTTCGGGCTGGGCCCGGAGTTCTCCGGCGCGTTCGTCACCGGCGCCACGATGTCCACGGTCACCGGCCTGGCCATCGCCCGCGAATGGCTCGGCGAACGGGCCGGCGTGACCGTCTCCGACGAAGGCGCCGCCGCGCTCGGTCCCGTCACCGTGCTGTCCGGCTCGCCGCATTCGAGCGTGCTGAAGGCGTTGTCGTTCCTCGGGATGGGCCGGTCCGCCCTGCGGAAGGTGCCGGTGCTCCCGGGCCGTGAAGCCGTCGACGTCGAGAAACTCGCCGAAGCGCTCGAGACGCTCGACGGGCCCGCCGTCGTCGTCGCGAACGCCGGGACGGTCAACACCGTCGACTTCGACGACCTGCGGGCGATCGCCGGCCTCAAGCGGCGGTACGACTTCTGGCTGCACGTCGACGCCGCGTTCGGCGGGTTCGCCGCGCTGGCCCCGGAACACGCGGTGCTCACCGCGGGCCTCGACCAGGCCGACTCGGTGGTCGTCGACCTGCACAAGTGGCTCAACGTGCCCTACGACTCGGCCGTCCAGTTCACCCGCCGCCGCGACCTGCAGCTGCGCGTGTTCAGCAACAACGCCGCCTACCTCGGCGAAATCGGGGAGACGCCGGACTTCCTGCACCTCACGCCGGAGAACTCGAGGCGGCTGCGCGCGCTCCCGGCCTGGTTCTCGCTCGTGGCGTACGGCCGCGCCGGGCACCGCGAGATCGTCGAGCGCTGCGTCGCGCTGGCCCGGGACCTGGGCGCGCGGATCGACGGGTCACCGCACTGGCAGCTGCTGGCACCGGTGCGGCTCAACGTCGTCTGCTTCACCCCGGCCGGGGACGTCACGCAGGACCGGATCGACGCGCTCGTGCACGCCATCGCCGAGGAGGGGACCACCTTCCTGACGCCGACGGTGTACGACGGCCGCCCGGCGTTGCGCGCCGCCTTCAGCAACTGGCGGACGACCGAGGCCGACGTCGAGCGGGTCTTCGCTGTGCTGGAACGCCTGGTCGTGCTGGTGTGAGGGCTTGTTCCCCCGGCCCGGACCTGCCAGGGTCGGGCCGTGCCGATCTTCTCCGCGCCGGACGGAACCGCCCTCGCCGTCCACCTCGCCGGAGCCGGAGCCGAGCCCCCGGTGGTGTGCCTGCCCGGCGGCCCGATGCGAGCCGGCGCATACCTCGGTGACCTCGGCGGCCTCACCGCCCGCCGCCGCACCGCCGTGCTGGACCTGCGCGGCACCGGCGCGTCCGAGCGGCCCGCCGACCCCGCCACCTACCGCTGCGACCGTCAGATCGAGGACGTCGAGGCCCTGCGCAAGCACCTCGGCCTCGACCGCTTCGCCCTCCTCGGGCACTCGGCCGGGGCGAGCCTGGCCGTCCGGTACGCGGCCCGGTACCCGCAGCGGCTGAGCCGGCTCGCCCTGATCGCGCCGAGCCCGCGGGCCGTCGGCTTCGACGTCCCGGCCGACGAACGCCGGCGCATCATGGCCCGCCGGGCCGGGGAGCCCTGGTTCGCCGCCGCGGCCGCCGCGTACGAATCGATCGCCGCGAAGACGGCGACCAGCGCCGACTGGGCCACCTTCGCCCCGTTCTACTACGGCCGCTGGGACGCGGCAGCCCGGCAGCACCAGTCCGGCGAACCCGGCCAGCGCAACGGAGCGGCCGCCCGGATCTACAACTCCACCGGCGCCTTCGAGCCCGAGACGACCCGCGCCGCACTGGCCGCCGTCACCGCTCCGGTGCTCGTGCTGGCCGGGGACCTGGACTGGATCGCCAGCCCGGCCGTCGCGGATCGCTTCGCCGCGCTTTTCCCGGACGGCCGCGCCACCGTGCTGGCCGGGGCCGCGCACTACCCGTGGCTGGACGACGCGCCGGCCTTCGGGTCAGCCGTGGGCGGTTTCCTGGCCTGAGTGAGGGTTCCGACGCGGTTTGATGCGCACGGCCGGCAACGCGGGCGCCGGCAGCCGTTCGCCCGCGTAGCCGGTCACTTCGCCGAATTGGTCCGACCCGGCCTGCCAGGCTTCGCGGAACGCGGCGATCTCCTCGTGGGTGCGGCCGACGAAGTTCCACCACATCAGGATCTCTTCGTCGAACGGCGTGCCGCCCAGCAGCAGGAACCGGGCCGGCCCGGTGCCGCGGTTGCTCAACGTCAGGGAGCGCAGCCCGGTGCCGACGTAACCCAGCTCCGCCGCCCGGACGCGGGTGCCGGCCACGACGACGTCGCCGGTGTCGACGAGCACGCCGTGCTCGAACCCGGGGTCCACGCCGAGCGACATGTGGGCGTCCGGTCCCAGCACGACTTCCGCGCCCAGCAGCGGCGTGAACGTCGGGATCGGCGACGTCCGGCCGGCCAGCGAGCCGAGGAACACGCGGATCTCCGCGCCTTCGATCCGGTTCACCGAAGGGACGTAGTGGTCGAACGCCCGCGCGGTGTGCCGGTGCCGTTCGGGCAGGGCCACCCAGAGCTGCACGCCGTGCAGCGTCTTGGTGGCGGCGGTCGAGACCTCGGAGTGGCAGATGCCGTTCCCACCGGTCATCAGGTTCAGCTCGCCGGGCCGGACCAGCGCGTGCGTGCCGAGGCTGTCGCGGTGTTCGATCTCGCCGGAGAACAGCCAGCTGACGGTCTGCAACCCGGTGTGCGGGTGCGGGGCGACGTCCATCGCCCCGGGCCCGGCGACGTCGTCCGGGCCGTAGTGGTCGGCGAAGCACCACGCGCCGATCAGCGACCGCGACCGCCGGGGGAGGGTGCGCCGGACCCGCATCGCGCGCGGCCCGCCGAGGGGCACCTCCCGCGGCGTCAGGACCTCGACGGCCGGCCGGTCGGGATCGGCGGCCGCGGGCCGATCGCCGCAGGCGAGTTCGGCGGGGGCGGCCTCGGTGTTGCTCATACCGGCCACGGTAGTCGCGATCGCGACGGTGCCGCGGGTGGGCGGCGTCACGGGCCCGCGGCCGCCGCGGCCGGGGTGGCTGTGGCCGGGGTGGCTGTGGCCGGGGTGGCTGTGGCCGGGGTGGCTGTGGCCGGGGTGGCTGTGGCCGGGGTGGCTGTGGCCG